>JADYYZ010000151.1 GCA_020853405.1 Acetobacteraceae bacterium | reverse complement strand
TGCGCGGTCGTGCGCCTGATATGCGGTTCCGCCACGCCACCTCCGCCGCCACTGTGGGTTGGCAACGCGAACGGCTTCGTCTTTAATCCACGAAGGATTATCCGCCCCCGGCCAGGAAAGGATGGGGAGGTGTCGAGTTGGGTCGAAGAAGCGGTCGTGTCCGCGATCGCCCCGTCCCTGGCGCGCTGGCGCCGGAGCGACCGCGAAGCGATCGGTTCGCCGCGGCCTGGGTCCCGATGATGCCAGCTGCGCGCGTGCGTTCGGCAGCCGTCGACAGCCCCTCTATTCCACCTTCCGCACCTCGATACCGCAGCACCGGGCAACGGCATGGTTGCGGCGCGCAGGCCACCAGGCGCCTCGGGTGCCCCGAGGGGGCGTCGGTGCGCAATCGCGATCGCAATCGGAACCAGCTGGTCGCCGAGCATCCGCATCGGCCGGCAGCCGCGCGGCGCGCGCAGCGCGGCCCCCGCCGCACCTGGCCGGAAACGGCCATCCAACCGGGTTCCCTCGACATGGCAGGGAACCGGCCGACAGCCAAACGAGGTCATCCATGCAGGCAATCGCCTGGTACCTGACAGTCCTGATCGTCGCCGCGATCGGCGCCGTTTTCATTCTCGTTGCCGCCCGCTCGCAGCAGCCGGCGGAGTACAGCGTCGTGCAGCCCGCTGCCTATCGGCGGCGCGCCCAGCTGTTCTGGGGCCTGATCGCGTTCGGCGTCGTCGTCGCCGCGGTGACGCTGCGCGACCTTCCCTATGTCCGCACGGCCGACGCAGCACCCGAGCAGATTGTCACCGCGCAGGGCTTCCAGTGGTACTGGGAGCTCGGCCGCGACAGCGTCGTTGCGGGACAGCCGGTCGAATTCCAGATCAGCGCGGCCGACGTCAATCACGGGTTCGGGATCTACGATTCCGAAACCCGCCTGGTTGCCCAGGCGCAGGCGATGCCCGGCTATGTCAACCGGCTGCGGCACACCTTCACCGAACCCGGCACCTACCGCGTGATGTGCCTGGAATATTGCGGCCTGGCGCATCACGCCATGATCGCAGAGCTGGAAGTCACGGCTGCGAAGTGAGGATCTCCTGATGGCAAACGATGCACCGCCGGCGAAGGCCGCAGCTCAGCCACGCGCTGAAATCGATGGCAGGACGCGCGCAGTTCCCGCCGCGCCGGCGCAGGCCGCAGCCCAGCCACGCGCAGGAATCGACGGCGCGACGCGCGTAATTCTCGCCGCCAACCTTGCGGTCACGGGGATCGTGCTGCTGCTCATGATGCTGCTCGGCCTGCTGCTCCGGCTTGGCCAGAGCGGCTGGATCGAGCTCGAACCCGATCGCTTCTACCAGGTCATGACCGTGCACGGGGTCGGCATGGTCGGCATCGCCGCGCTGGGTGGCGTCTCGGTGATGTGGTACTTCCTCGGCCGCTACGTCCGGCTCAATCGCGCCGCGCTGGTCGCCAACCTCGCGCTGTTCCTGTTGGGCGTGGTGATGATCCTCGGGGCGGACTTCCTCGGCGGCTTCGCGGGTGCCTGGACGTTCCTCTATCCGCTGCCCGCGCATTCCGCGGGTGCGTGGGAAATGGGTGCCGCCGCCTGGCATCTGTTCGGCCTGCTGCTGGTCGGTGTCGGCTTCCTGCTGGTCTGCCTGGAGGTCGGGCGGGCACTGATCGTCGGCTATGGCGGCATCGGGCGGGCGCTGGGCTGGCCCCAGCTGTTCGGTCTCAGCACCGCCGATCCGCCACCGCCGACGGTCATCGCCAGCGCCATGGTGACGATCGTGACGACCGCGGCGCTGGTCGGCGGTGCCGCGATCATCATCCTCAGCCTCGTCAACCTGTTCATTCCCGCCTTCGAGATCGATCCCCTGCTGGCGAAGAACATCATCTATTTCTTCGGCCACGTCTTCATCAACGCCACCATCTACATGACGGTGATCGCCGTCTATGAGGTGCTTCCCCAATATGCCGGCCGGCCCTGGAAGACGTCGCGCGTCTTCCTCGCCGCCTGGACCGGCTCCACGACCATGGTGCTGATCATCTTCCCGCACCACCTGCTGATGGATCTGGTGATGCCGAAATGGTCGATGGTCATGGGGCAGATCCTCTCCTACACCAACAGTTTCCCGGTCCTGGTGGTGACCGGGCTTGGCGCGCTTGCGATCGTGCATCGGTCGAACATGCGCTGGGACCTGATCAGCGGCCTGCTGTTCCTCAGCATGTTCGGGTGGATGGCAGGCGTCATCCCGGCGGTGATCGATGCCACCATCGTGATGAACTCGGTCCTGCACAACACGCTGTGGGTTCCCGGGCATTTCCACTTCTATCTTCTGCTGGGGGTGGTGCCGATGATCTTCGGCTTCATGTTCCATGTGACCCGCGGGCGTGAGCGGCAGCCGGCCGCTGCCAGCCCGTTCGACCTGTGGGCGGCCTGCTTCTACGCCGTGGCCGGGCTCGGCTTCGTCGCCATGTTCCTCTATGCCGGGCGTCACAGCGTGCCGCGGCGGTGGGCGGTGCACCTGCCCGAGTGGATCGTCTACGACCAGATCGCCTCGGTGATGGCGATCGGCGTGCTGCTCGCCGCCACGCTGTTCGTGGGGCGGTTCCTGGTGCGCATGCCGCGGATGCTCGCGGCGGAGTGATCCGGATTGGCGATGGTGCGCGCCGCGGCCTTCCTGGTCGCGGTCCTCGTGCTCGGGGCGGCCGGTCTCTGGCAGGGGACCGACGGCCTGGCCGCCTTCACCACCGAGGGCGCGCGGCGTCTTGACGTTGCGCGCCAGCCGCGCCCGCTGCCGCCGGTCGAGCTGGAGGACTCGCAGGGGCATCGCACGACGCTCGATGCGTTCCGGGGCCGCGTCGTGCTCCTCGATTTCATCTACGCGCGCTGCCCGACCTTGTGCACCGTGCTCGGGTCGAGCTTCGAGCGCCTGCGCGGCGAGATCACCGCTGCCGGGCTGCAGGGGCGCATTGCCCTGGTCTCGCTGAGTTTCGACCCCGACAACGATCACCCGCCGCAGCTTGGCGAATATGCCGACAGGTTCGGCGGCGCCGATGCGACCTGGCGGTTCGTGCGCCCGCAATCGCAGCGGCAGCTCGCCGAGCTGCTGCGCATGGCGGGCGTCATCGTGCTTCCCGATGGTGCCGACGGGTTCGTGCACAACGCGGCGATCCACGTCATCGACCGCCAGGGCCGCCTCAGCGGCATCGTCGATACCGAGGCCGTCGCCGAGGCGTTCTCGCTCGCCCGCGAGATGATGCGGGGCGGCACGGAATGAGTTTCGCCGCGACCTGGCGCGCGCGCAGGCTCGGTATCGCGCTTGCCCTGCTGCTGCCTGCGGTGCTGCTGGGCGGTCTTTTGAAGGGCAGCCTGATCGCGCATCTGCTGGTGCAGTTTCCCGCGCTCGTCATCGCCGGCGTTCTGCTCGGCGCCTCGACGGCGCGGCGGGAGGCGCGTGCCGGCGCCCCGACAACGGCCAGCGCCGCGACGACCGAAGGCGTCGCCGCGATCCTTCTCGCCGGCTTCTGCCTCGCCTTCTGGATGCTGCCGCGCTGGGTCGACGCGGCGGTTCTCGATCCCTGGGCCGACGGCGCGAAGATCGCCTCGCTGGTGCTGCTGGCGGGCGTGCCGCTCGGCTGGGGCTGGCGCCGCGTCGGCCCGCTGGCCAGGGCGGTGGTCTGGGCCAACGCAACCAGCATGCTTCTGGTCATGGGCATGCTCTACGTCACGTTCCCGCAACGGCTGTGCAACACCTACCTGGTGGATCAGCAGGTGGCGCTCGGCTGGGCCGTGCTGACGCTGGCGCTTGCGCTGGCCGCATCCGGCGCGATCCGCGCGCTGGCGGGCGAGGCGATCGCCGGCGCCTTTTCCCCGCGCCGCGGCGCTGCCCGTTCCGTTCCGCGCGGACCGCTTCAGGCGACCCGCTGATCCCCGCGGGCGGTGATCCGCATCACGTGCCGGTTGCCGCCATCTCCAGCTCGATGATCCGGAACCGTGCGCCGAGCTCCTTCAGCATCGGTTCGATCAGGGCCGAGGGTTCGCTTGCCGACCATTTCAGCGCATAGGTCAGGTCGGCCTCGCCGGCGCTGCTCCGGCTGAGTTTCGCAAGCCGCACCTCGCAGCCGAATCCGGTGATCGTCCCGGCGATGGCGAACGGGTCGATGCCGCCAGGTGCGCGCAGCGTCAGGCGCGCATCGAGCTCGCGCCTGATCAGCCTGTCGATGGATTTCACCGGCACGATGACGACGAAGGCGATGGCGGTTGCGATGGCGCCAAGCACGATCTGGCCGCCACCGAAGCACAGCCCGACCACCGTCATGATCCAGATGGTGGCGGCAGTGGTCACCCCGGTCACGCCATCGCCGCGGCGCAGGATGGCGCCGCCGCCGATGAAACCGACCCCGGTCAGGACGCCGAGCGGAAGGCGAAGCACATCCATGGAGGCGAACCCGCCCTCCATCCTGCCCCTCACGCTCAGCAGCAGGTTCGCCTGGATCATCGCAAGACAGGCGGCGAGCGTGATCAGGATGGTGGTGCGCAGCCCCGCGGCGTGGCCGCCGCGCTGGCGGTTGAGGCCGATCAGTGCGCCGGAAGCGACCGCCAGCACGATGCGAAGGCCGAGCTCGCTCCAGGAAGGATCGAGCGCCATCGCATCCATGAACTGCGCCATCGTGGACTCCTCCGCGGTTGCGGCTCGCGTTCGTGCGCCGCGGCGCCACGGCGCGGTTCCCGGCCGCGCAGCATCGCGGCGCGGGAACCGGCGTGGCGGGGGTCACGGCGCCCGCGTCGCGGCAGAGGCTCAGCCGGCCGGCTTCGCGGCGGCCTTCTCCATCTGCTCGATCGCAAGAACCGAATGGGCGTAGGCACCGCCCGCCCGCATTTCCGCCGCCACCCAGATCGCCTCCATCAGCTCCTGTTCGGTCGCGCCGTGGCGGAGTGCTGCCTTGGTGTGGCCCTTGATGCAGTACGGGCATTGCGTGACGTGCGCGACCGCGACCGCGATCAGCTGCTTCACCTTCGCGGGCAGGGCACCTTCGGCAAAGACCGTCCGGCTGAACGCCTGGAACGCGGCCTCGGCATCGGGGGCGAGTTCGCGGCGCTTCTTCGCGAGTTCCATGGTGGAAGTGGGATAGAGTCCCTCGGGCATTGCTGTTCTCCTTTCCCGGCCAGCGACGCATCGCGGCCGGAAGCCGGCCGTCGCGGTGGCGGATCATAGGCCAGACGCTTACGCACCCCAACGCGAAGCGAAGCGGGATGCCATCTCCTGGCGAGGGGGCTGGCATGCCATTGAAGACGGTTCCTATCGTGGATACATGCTATCCGGGTTTGGAGAGGTCGCGATGAAGTTCGGCGACGGTGTGGAAGCCTCCATCCATTGTGCTGCGCTGCTTGCCGGCCTGGATGACGACGCGACGATTCCGGGATCGGCGCTTGCGCACA
Organism: Acetobacteraceae bacterium; assembly: GCA_020853405.1. Lineage (GTDB taxonomy): Bacteria > Pseudomonadota > Alphaproteobacteria > Acetobacterales > Acetobacteraceae > JADYYZ01. The sequence continues at coordinate 7,389 of JADYYZ010000151.1, read as the reverse complement.
GGTTCGGTCTGTCGCCGAGCTACCTGCAGAAGCACCTCAAGGCGCTGACGTCGGCGGGCATCCTCGAATCCGTGCCGGGCGCGGCGGGCGGCTATCGCCTGGCGCGTGCGCCGGAATGCATCTCGCTGCTCGACATCGTGCTGGCGATCGAAGGCAGGAAGCCGGCATTCCGCTGCTGCGAGATCCGCAGGCGCGGCCCGGAGCGGCTGCCTGCCTCGGCCTATGCGAAGCGCTGCGCCATCAACACGGCGATGCTGCGGGCGGAGCAGGCATGGCGGGCAGCGCTTGGCGCCGAGCGCCTCTCCGAGATCGTGGCCGAATTTCAGCACAACGCCGACCCGCGTTCGGTTGCCGCAAGCAATGCCTTTCTGGGCAGGCACCGGCGCCCGCAGAAGCCCGCGGCAGCGGGATGAACCTGGAAGGATGACAGAGCGATGCAACCGCGACTGGCGTATTTCCCCAAGGCGCCCGAACTCATGCAGGCGGTGCTGGGGCTGAACAAGGCGGTGCAGGAGAGCGGGCTCGAACGAAGCCTTCTGCATCTGGTCAAGCTGCGCGCCTCGCAGCTCAACGGCTGTTCCTATTGCGTCGACATGCACAGCCACGAGGCGCGCCAGGACGGCGAGAGCGAACAGCGCCTCTATCTGGTCGCCGCCTGGAAGGAATCACCGCTGTTCAGCCGGCGCGAGCGCGCGGCCTTCGCCTGGACCGAAGCCGTGACGCTGATCGCGCACGGCGGCGTTTCCGATGCACTCTATGCCGAGGCGCGCGAGCAGTTCACCGAGGAGGAGCTGGTGAAACTGACCGTGGCGGTCGCCATGATCAACACCTGGAACCGGCTGAGCGTTTCGTTCCACTCGATTCACCCGGTGCGCGACGCGAAGGCAGCGTAGCTGCCGCGGCGCGGCCGTTCTTCTGAACCTTCCGAGGGATTTTTTTGACCATGAAACTCTACTACATGCCGGGGGCCTGCTCGCTGGCCGCCCACATCGTGCTGGAATGGGCCGGTGCGCCCTACCGGCTGCACAAGCTCGGCCACGACGAGCTGAAGCAGCCTGCCTATCTGGCCGTCAACCCGCGGGGCGCGGTTCCCGCGCTCGAACTCGATGACGGGACGGTCCTGACGCAGAACGCCGCGGTGCTCGACTACCTCGCCGACAGCAACCCCGCGCTGAAGCTCGAGGGTGACGGCACGCCGAAGGGGCGCGCCGAAGTCCATCGCTGGGTCGGGCTGGTCAACTCCGACCTGCACCCCGCCTTCAAGCCGCTGTTCGGCGCGACCGCCTATCTCGGCGACGAGGCCGCGATCGAGAAGACCAAGGCACAGGCGCGCAAGGCGGTGCGCGGCCTGTTCGAGCTGGTGGACCGGCAGCTCAAGGGGCGCGACTGGATCGCCGGCACCCGCTCGATCGCCGATCCGTATCTGCTGGTCATGCTGCGCTGGGCGCACGCCATGAAGATCGACCTGTCTGACCTGCACGAGATCGGACGCTATTATCAGCGCATGCACGCCGACCCGGCCGTTGCCAAGGCAATCAGGGACGAAGGCCTTGCCTAGGCTGGCCTTGCCTAGGCTGGTCTTGCCTAGGCTGGCCTTGCCTAGGCTGGCCTGGCCGGCGCACGGCGGCATCGGGGGCGGGCCGTGCGGCGTGGTCTGACGGAACGCGCGCGCGCTCGGCCCCGATCGGCACCCATGGCGCGCCTTCCCTCCCGGTGTCCTTGCGGTCACGCGCATGCGGTGCCCGCGCCACCTCTCCGCCTGCCTTTGCATCCGCGGACAGCATCGCCATCGTGAGCCATTTCATCCTCGTCACGCTGCACCTGTTCGCGGCGATCACGTTCGTCGGCACTGTCTTCTTCGAGGTGCTGATCCTCGAAGCCATTCGCCCGCGGGTCGGGCACGAGGCGATGCGCGCGGTCGAGACCGAGATCGGCCGCCGCGCCAGGCGGCTGATGCCGTTCGTCATCGCAACCCTCTATGGGGCCGGCATCGCCATGGCCTGGCAGTATCGCGCAGCGCTCGCGCACCCTTTTGCCAGCAGCTTCGCGACCATGCTCACGATCAAGATCATTCTCGCTGCCAGCGTGCTGGTTCACTTCATCGCGGCGGTGACACTGGGCGCGCGCGGCAAGCTGAGGTCGCGCCATTTCCGACTGATCCATCTCAGCGTCTTCAGCCACGTCGTGCTGATCGTGCTGCTGGCAAAGGCGATGTTCTACGTCACCTGGTAGCCTCCGTGGCGCCGGGCCTGGCTTTGCTGTTCAATGCGGCGGGCAGCCTGGTGCTGCGGGGCGGAGACGAAGGCGATGGACCAGCAGCAGCGGGCGCGCCTGGTGCGGGCGGTGGCCGGGGCGGTGATCGCGGCGGCCGATCACCTGACCGCGCTCGACCAGGCGATCGGCGATGGCGACCACGGCGTCAACATGAAGCGCGGGTGCGAGGCGGTGCTTGGCGACCTCGACGCGATCACGGCGAAACCCCTGCCGGACATGCTGAAGGCCATCGGCATGGCGCTGGTGATGAAGGTCGGCGGCGCTTCCGGCCCGCTCTATGGCACGCTGTTCCTTGAGCTCGGCAAGGCCCTGCCGGGCGCGCCGGCGCGCGGCGACGTTGCTTGCGCGTTCGCCAGCGCGATCCGGGGGGTGATGGCGCGCGGCAAGTCGGAACCGGGGCAGAAGACGATGCTCGATGTGCTGGTGCCGACGGCGGCCGCGCTGGCCGGCGGCGCGGACGGGGCGGCGCTGAAGGCGGCGGCCGGCGACGCCGCGGCGGCTACCGTGCCGATGCAGGCGATCCGCGGCCGCGCCTCGTTCCTCGGGCCGCGCTCGGTCGGGCACATGGACCCCGGCGCTGCTTCCTCGGCGCTGATGATCAAGGCGCTGGTGGATGCGCTGGAGACACCGCCATGAATGTCGGCATCGTGATCGTCTCGCATTCGCCGAAAGTTGCCGAGGGCGCGGCCGACATGGTCCGCCAGATGGTCGGCGATGCCGTGCCGCTGGCGGTTGCCGGCGGTGATCCGGATGGCGGGCTCGGCACCGATGTCGCGCGCATCATCGCCGCGATCGAGGCTGCCTGGTCGGATGCCGGCGTGGCCGTGCTGGTCGACCTTGGCGGGGCCGAGACCAACAGCGAGATGGCGATCGGCCTGCTCGACGAGACGCGGCGTTCGCGCGTGGTGGTCTGCAACGCACCGCTGGTCGAGGGGGCGGTGATCGCGGCGACCGAGGCATCGGGCGGATCCTCCCTCCTCGATGTCAGGCGTGCGGCGGAGGAGCTGTATGGCTGACGAGGCGGCCGGAACCGGCGCGCTGCATGGTTCGGTCGTACTGCCGAACCGGGCCGGCCTGCACGCGCGGCCGGCGGTGAAACTCACCCAGCTCGCCAAGACCTTTTCGAGCCGCATCGACTTCGCGCTTGACCCCGATGGGCCATGGATCGACGCGAAAAGCCCCGTGAAGGTGATGCGCGCCAAGGCATCGCAGGGATCGACGCTCTATTTCCGCACGCTCGGCCCCGATGCGGGGCCGGCGCTCAAGGCCCTGCTCGATCTGGCGGGCAGCGGCTTCGGCGAGGAATGAGGGTGGCGGAGCGACGCTTCGTCGGGCGGGGCGCCGCGCCTGGGCTGGCCGAAGGGCCGCTGTTCCGGCTGCGCCCGGCTGGTATCGAGCGGGTCGCGCGGGGTGATGCGTCGGCCGAAGCCGCGCTGCTGCGTGCGGCGCTGGCGACGGCGCGCGATCAGCTGGCCGAGCTCGCGGCCGCTGGCTCGGACGAGGCCGCCGGGATCCTGTCGTTCCAGGTCGCGCTGCTGGAAGATCCGGTGCTGGCGGAACCGGCGCTTGCGGCGATCGCGACGGGCGAAGCGGCCGACCTGGCCTGGAAGGCTGCGATGGCTGCCGAGATCGCCGGCTACAAGGCGGCGGAGGACGAGTATTTCCGCGCCCGTGCCGCCGATCTTGCCGATCTTTGCGAGCGCGTGCTCGGGCTGCTTGCTGGTGCTGGTGCTGGGGCTGGGGCGGCAGCGCCGCCGCCGCCCGGGGCGATCCTGCTGGCCGAGGATCTGCCGCCATCGCGCTTTCTTGCGATCGACTGGAGTGCGGGCGGGGGTGTCGCACTGGCGGCCGGTTCGCCGTCCTCGCACGTCGCGATGCTGGCGCGTGCGCGCGGCGTGCCGATGGCGGTCGGGTTCGGGACGGTGCCTGACGAGATCGCGGAGGCCGTGCCGGCGATGCTCGACGGCGGCGCCGGCGTGCTGGTGATCGCCGCTCGGGCGGCAACCGCCGAGGCGCTCCGCCGTGCGGCAGGCAGGCGCGACGCCCGCCGCGCGCAGGCCGGGCGGTTCCTGCGCCTGCCGGCAGCCACCGCCGATGGCGTGGCGGTGCGGGTGATGGTGAATGTCGCTGATCCGGCGGAACTGGAGACGCTCGACGTCGCGATGTGTGACGGCATCGGCCTGACCCGCACCGAATTCCTGTTCCACGGGAGCGGCGGGCCGCCCGGCGAGGAAGCGCAGTATGCCGCCTATGCGCGCATCCTCGCCTGGGCGTCGGGCCGGCCGGTGGTGCTGCGCACGCTCGACGCAGGTGGCGACAAGCCGGTTCCCGGGCTGACGGCGGAGGGCGAGAGCAATCCCTTCCTTGGCGTGCGCGGCATTCGCCTGTCGCTCGCGCGCCCGGAGTTGTTCCGCGTGCAGCTGCGCGCGATGGCGCGGGCGGCAGCGCTGGGTACGGTGCGGGTCATGCTGCCGATGGTATCGGTGCCTGGCGAGCTCGCCGCTGCCCGCGCGATGCTGGAGCACGAGATCGCGGATCTGCGTCGGGCCGGCATCGCCTGCGCGCGGCCTTCGCTCGGCATCATGGTCGAGGTGCCGGCGGCCGCGCTGTGCGCCGAGCGGTTCGATGCCGACTTCTACTCGATCGGCTCCAACGACCTCACGCAGTACACCATGGCGGCGGCGCGCGACATCGCCGCGGTCGCTGCCCTGAACGATGCCGCCAACCCGGCAGTGCTGGCCCTGGTCGCGCGCACGCTCGAGGCCGGCCAGGCGCGCGGGGTCGAGGTATCGCTCTGCGGCGATGCCGCCGGCGATCCCGGGCTGAGCGGGATGCTGCTTCGCGCCGGCCTTCGCACCCTGTCGATGGCGCCGGCCGCGGTCGCCGAAGTGAAGCAGGCGATCGCGGCGATCACGCTCGGCGCCGGCGCGCGAAATGCCCCGCCGCCGCCGGCGGCGCATCCGGGCGCCGAACCGAACCGAGGAGGACCGCCATGAAGAAACTGATCAACGCTGTCGGAGACGTGCTGGCGGAAAGCCTCGATGGGTTCGCCGCCGCGCACGCCGACATCGTGGTGCTGGGCGAGGAGAGGAAGTTCGTGCGTCGCCGGTCACCGAAGCCGGGCAAGGTCGCGCTGGTTTCCGGCGGCGGCTCGGGGCACGAACCGCTGCATGCCGGCTTCGTCGGGGCCGGCATGCTGGATGCCGCCTGCCCTGGCCAGGTCTTCACCTCGCCCACGCCCGACCAGATGCTGGAGGCCGCCGCCGCGGTCGAAACCGGCGCCGGCGTGCTGTTCATCGTCAAGAACTACGAAGGCGACGTGATGAATTTCGCGATGGCGGCGGAGATGATCCAGGTGCCGACCGCCACCGTACTGACCAATGACGACGTGGCGATCGAGAACTCGCTCTACACCACCGGCCGGCGCGGCGTCGCCGGCACGCTGGTGGTCGAGAAGATGCTGGGCGCGGCCGCCGAACAGGGTGCCGCGCTCGATGCGCTGAAGGCGCTGGGCGAGCGTGCGAACGCAGCGACCCGCAGCATGGGCATCGCGCTCACCTCGTGCACCGTGCCGGCGGCGGGCAAGCCGACCTTCGCGATCGGCGAGGACGAGATGGAGGTCGGCGTCGGCATCCACGGCGAGCCCGGTCGCCGGCGCGAGAAACTTGCCGCCGCCGACGCGATCGCCGCCGAGCTGGTCGGCGCCTGCGTTGCCGACCTTGGGCTGAAACGCGGGGCGGAGGTGCTGCTGCTGACCAACGGTTTCGGCGCGACACCCGCGATGGAGCTGTACCTGATGGTGCATGCGGCGACCCGCGTCCTCGCGGGCGCCGGTGTGAAGCCGGTGCGCTACCTCACCGGCAACTACGTGACCTCGCTCGACATGGCGGGCTGTTCGATCACGCTGACGGTGCTCGACGAGGCGCTGGCGAAACTCTGGGATGCGCCGGTGCACACCGCAGCACTCCGCTGGGGCATGTAGCGGCACGCGGCAGCCCTCAACGACCGCGGAGCCGATCGCGAAGCGCGCGCATGCCGGTTCGCGCGATGCCCGCCTCGGCAAGCCAGCGGGCCGGCGCCAGCGAGGCGAACAGGGCTGCCTCCTCGATGCGCCAGCGCGGGTCCTGGCGCGGGTGGCCGCTGGTGATCGCACCGATGTCGCTGTCCAGGTTCGGGTGCAGCGAGACGAAGGTCACACCCTCATCGACGTCGAGCAGCCGGCGATAGGCGGAATCCGCCTCGCCCGGCGCATGGCCCGGAGTCATCGCGAAGCGGTCGATCGGGCTCCGTACCGAGGCGGCGGCATAGGGCGCGGGGTCGATCGTGCCCATGCGCAGCACGCCGAGATAGCTCGCGATATCGCGCGGCAGCAGCAGCGGCAGCCGGAATTTCTCGGCAAGCCGCAGCGTCGCCGGCAGGAGTTCGGGGGCAAGGGCAGCGCCCATGTGCGTATCGAGGTGGGTCGCGTCGATCCCGGCAGCGAGTGCCTGTTCGATCTGGGCCTGCATCTCGGCCTCGGCCGCGGCCGGGTCGACGGCCAGGCGCAGGGCTGGCACGTCGCGCGGGAAGAAGCCGTGTTCGTCGAGCAGGCCGGAACCCCGGGCACGGGTGCTGATCGGCCCCCAGCGATAGGGGTACCACTCGCTGGTCAGCGTCAGGTGCACGCCGAGATCGAGCGAGGGGTCGGCTGCCGCCTCGCGCGCGATGCCAGGGAACCATGGGCAGGGCACCATCACGCTGCCGCAGTCGATCGCCCCGGCGCGCGCCAGCTGGAGGAAGGCCTGGTTCGCGCCGTCGCACAGGCCGACATCGTCGGCGTGCAGGATCACCGTGCGCCTCATGTGCCGAGCAGCCAGTCGAGGATCAGGGGAATCTCGGCCATCATCATCGCATACCCATATTCGGTACGGCAGCCGCGCGCCGTGGCGGCCGCCACCAGGGGTGTGTCGGCGCGGTTCACGATGTCAAAGACCATGCCGCGGCGGGGAATCAGCGATTCGTCACACGGCAGGCTGGCATCGTGCCCCATGCCGGCCGGCGTGCAGTTCACGAGCACGCTGGCGGTGATCGTTGCGGCCTGGCAGGCGAGGCCGGGGAAGGCGTGCGACAGGTCGG
>JADYYZ010000150.1 GCA_020853405.1 Acetobacteraceae bacterium | reverse complement strand
GAGATCGGCAGGCTTTCGCTGGTGACGCCTTCGGGTGTGGGGATCGACAACTTCGCGGGCATTCTGGCGCGCGAGGACTACCGCGCGACGATCCTGCGCACGTTCTGGTTCGCCGCCATCGTCACCGTCGTGTCGGTGCCGATCGGCATCTGCTGCGGGCTGTTCCTGGCGCGCACAGGGCTGCGGCGCGGGCCGCTGCTGGCGCTGGTGCTGACCCCCTGGCTGGTCAGCGTGGTGGTGCGCAGCTACGGCTGGACCGTGGTGCTCGGCAATCGCGGCGTCGTCAACTGGGCGCTGCGGGCGGTCGGGCTTACCGATGCGCCGGTCCAGTTCCTGTACCAGCCGCTGGGGACCATTATTGGCCTGGTGCATGTTTTCGCACCACTGCTTGTTCTGTCCGTGATGGCGGCCGCCTTGCACCAGGACCGCGCGCTGGAAGAGGCAGCGTCGTGCCTGGGGTCGCGGCCGCTGCAGACCTTCCGCCTGGTCACGCTGCCGGTGCTTGCGCCCGGGATCGTCACCGGGTCCGCGATCGTGTTCCTGCTGTCGTGCGGGGCGGTCGTCACGCCGCTACTGCTGGGCGGATTGCGCCAGACCATGATCGCCTCGCAGATCTACCAGGACATCTTCCATACGTTCGACCTGCCGAAGGCTTCGGCGATGTCGATGATCCTGCTGGCGGCAACGTTGCTCATCGCGTTGGTCGCGAAACTGGTGCACATCACCCTTGCCGGGACGCGGCGCGCAGGATGAAGACCATGACGCCGCACCGGTTCATCCTTCCGGTCGGCTTCACGCTGTTCGCGCTGTTCCTGGTGCTACCGCTGGTTCTGGTGATCGTCGCTGCGTTCTCGCCGGAACCGACGATCCGCTTCCCGCCCACCGGTGCCTCGCTGCGCTGGTTCGCCGAGGTGCTGTCGGACCCGGTGTGGATCCACTCCTTCTTCACCTCGCTGGTGGTGGCGTTGATCGTTGCCAGTTCGTGCACGCTGGCATGTGCCGCCGCGGTCGTGGCTCTGGGCCCACAGCGGGGTGAGGTCACGGCGCGGCGCTGGCTGGGCATGCTGGCAATCCTGCCGCTGCTGCTGCCGCACGTCTCGTTCGGCATCGCCATGCTCGCCTTCTCGCGCCGCCACGGGCTAGGCGGTTCGCTGATCGCGATCGTCGTCGCGCATGCCGTGCTGGTGCTGCCGTTCGCGTGGCGGCCGGTGGTCACCTCGTTCGACAAGCTCGACGCCCAGCTCGGCAACGCCGCCATGGTGCTGGGGGCGCGACCGGCGCAGGCGTTCTGGACGGTGCTGCTGCCCTGCCTGCGACCCGGCCTGCTGACCGCCTTCATCTTTACCTTCGTGACCTCGTTCGATGAGGCGACGGTGACGCTGTTCCTGGTCGGCCCCGAGGTGACGACGCTGCCGATCCGCGTGCTGATCGAACTGCAGCAGGACGGCTCGCCGGCGGTGGCGGCCGCCTCGGTGCTGATGATCCTGATGACACTCGGCGTCGTGCTGATGATCGAGAAGGTCACCGGCCTCGCCGCGTTCGCCGAAATGGAACGTTCACGATGAGGAGCAACAACGTGGCCACGCCCATCCATCCCGACATGGCACCGATCCTTGATGCCCGCCGGTTCGTGACACCCGCCACGAACGCGGCTGAGAAGCGGCGCAACTGGACCGCCTACACGCAGGCGCTTGCGGTGCCTGTGCCGGCCTCGATCCGGACGCACGATCGCCTGGTTACGACCCCGGGCCATCAGGTTCCGGTGCGCGTATACCAGCCCGCCGGCGCGCCCGGCCTGCTCCCTGGCGTGATCTACCTGCATGGTGGCGGGTTCATGATGGGAGACCTCGACAGTTCCGACACCAACGCCTGGGGCCTGTGCGATGGCACGGGGAGTGTCGTGGTGAGCGTGGATTACCGGTTGACCCCAGAACACCCCTTTCCGGCTGCGTTCGACGACTGCTACGGCGTGCTGGTCTGGCTTGCACGCCATGGCGCGGAAATCGGTATCGACCCCAGGCGCATCGCGATCGGCGGTGATAGCGCCGGCGGCAACCTGAGTGCTGCCGTGTGCCTTGCCGCGCGCGACCGCGGCGGGCCGGCGATCCGGGCGCAGGCGATCATCTATCCGGGAATGTGCGAGTCGGGGACGTCAGCATCGTATGTCGAGCACGCCGACAGCCCGTCGCTGACCGCGGAATCGGTGATGTATTACAACAAGATCTACACCTCGGGGGCCGCGAACGCCGATAACCCGTATGCAGCGCCGACGCGGGCGACGGATTTCAGCAACCTTCCGCCGGCGCTGGTGCATGTGGGGGAGCTCGACCCGATCCGCGATGACGGCCGGCTCTATGCCTCGCAGCTGGCGCTGGCCGGCACCTGGGTCACCTACCGCGAGGCGCGCGGCATGCTCCACGGCTTTCTTCGCGTACGCCTGACCGGCACCCAGGCCGGGCGGGAATTTGCCGCGATCACCGGCTTCCTGCGCGAACACCTGGCCTGACCGAGGGGGGCGG
>JADYYZ010000149.1 GCA_020853405.1 Acetobacteraceae bacterium | reverse complement strand
GTGCCGTCATGGAACTTCACGTTCGGGCGCAGCTTGAACGTGTAGCGCAGGCCATCGGGGCTGACCGTGAACGACTCCGCCAGCCACGGGTTGAGTTTCGGCGGGTTGTCGAGCCAGCGCATCAGGCCATCGTACAGGTTCAGCCGGTAGGCGACGCGCCCTACGTCGAACGTAAGGTGCGGGTCCATGGTGTCGTACGGGCTGCCATTGGCGAACACGACGCGGCCGCTGCCGCGCTGGGCCAGTGCTGCACCAGGCAGGCCAAGGCTGCCTGCGACAGCGCCCGCGGCTCCAGCCCTAAGCAGGTCGCGCCGTGCAGTCGCGGCGAATGGATGTAACGGGCCATGCTTGTTCATCGCTCATCTCTCCTCGCGCATCGAAACGCAATGCTGGGCACCGTGCGCGGAATGCGTCAAGGAAGCGACACGCGGTTGCCGCGAAGCCTCGTCCCGCATAGCGTTCGCGCATGACGCATCCTGCGAAGGTGGCGCTGGTCACCGGTGGCGCGCGCGGCATCGGCCGCGGCTGCGCCCTTGCGCTGGCCGCGCGCGACTTTGATGTCGTGCTGGTCGATCAGCTGCGCCCCGAGCTGGAGCGCACCGCCGGCGAACTCGCCGCCCTGGGGCGGGCGACGATGATCGAGGTGGCCGACGTCGCCGACCATGCCCGCGCGAAGGCGATCGCTGCCGCCGCCGCAGCACGGTTCGGCCGCATCGATGTGCTGGTGAACAATGCCGGGGCCGGCAACCCCACCGGCATTCTCGAGATCACCGAGGCAGCGTTCGACCGCACCATCGCGGTGAACCTGAAATCCTGCTTCAACTACATCCAGGCCGTGGCACCGGTCATGCTCGCCGCCGGCGGCGGCCGCATCGTCTCGATGTCGTCGCTGAACGCACACACCGGCGGCGTGACCAGCGCCGTCTCGAAATTCTCCTATGCCGCGGCCAAGGCCGGCATCATCGGCATGACGCGCGCGCTGGCCAAGGAGCTCGGGCCATCGATCGCGATCAACTGCGTCTGCCCCGGCATCATCGAGACCGAGATCGGCAATTCGCTGACGCGCTCGCGCGGGCCGGAACTGGCGCAGAAGATCGCGCTTCGGCGGGTCGGCAAGCCGGCCGATGTGGCCGAACTCGTCCTGTTCCTGGCAACGGTCGAGCCCTGCTTCATCACCGGCCAGGCCATCACCATCGACGGCTTCCAGTGGGAGATCTGAGGCGCATGGGATTTCGTGTCGGCGTGGATATCGGTGGTACCTTCGCCGACTTCGCGGTGCTTGACGAAGCCAGCGGCGAGGTCTCGACGCTGAAGGTGCTCACCACCCCGGATACCCCGGGTGCCGAGGTGATCGCGGGCCTCGAAGGGATCGCGCAACGCTTCGCCATCGCGCCTGGCGCGATCGCGTGGTTCACCCACGGCACCACGGTGGGCGTGAACGCGGTGATCCAGCGCAAGGGCATCCGGCTCGCGCTGTTCGTCACCCGCAATTTCCGCGACGTGCTGGAGCTGGGGCGGCTCAAGACCCCCGACCCCTATGACCTGCTGTCGCAGCGGCCGGTTCCGCTGGTGGGCCGCGCCATGGTGTTCGAGCTCGATGGCCGCCTGCTTGCCGACGGGTCGGAAGCGGAGCCGCTGGACCCCGGCAGCGTCGAGGTGGCCGTCGCCGCGGCGAAGCGGCGCGGTGCCGAAGGCGTCGTGCTGTCGCTGCTGCACGCCTATCGCAACCCTTCGCACGAGCACGCGGCGAAGGCGGTGATCGCGCGGGTGGCGCCGGACCTGCCCGTCTATTGCTCGGCGGACGTGTGGCCGATCATCCGCGAGTACGAGCGCACCGTGACCGCCACCGTGCACGGCCACGCGCAGCCGAAGGTCGCGCACTATCTCGGCTCGTTGCAGGCGGCCCTGGCGAAGGCGGGCGTCGTCGCCGAGCCGATGGTGACGAAATCGAACGGCGGCGTGATGCGCGCGGAACTCGGCAAGACGCGCTGTGTCGAGATGCTGCTGTCGGGCACTGCCGCCGGCGCGATCGGGGCGGCGTTCGTGGCGCGCCAGGCCGGCGTGGCGCGCGCGATGAGCCTCGATATCGGCGGTACCAGCGCCGATGTCGCGATCATCGAGAACGGCGCGCCCGGCTTCGGCACCGGCGAGCGGGTGGGCGACTTCCCGGTCTACATCCCGACCGTGGCGGTGACCTCGGTCGGCGGCGGCGGCGGCGCGATCGCCGCGGTCGATGCGCTGGGGCGGCTTTCGGTCGGGCCGGAAAGTGCCGGCTCGGTGCCCGGCCCGGCCTGCTACGGCCGCGGCGGCGCCCGCGCGACGATCACCGATGCGATGTGCGTACTGGGCTTCATCGGCCACGCAGCACTCGGCTATGACAGCGTCTCGGTCGACCGCGACCTGGCCGGCCAGGCGGTCGATGCGATCGCGGCGGCGCTCGGCCGTTCGCGCGAACACGCGGCCGAGGCGATCATCCAGGTCGCGATCAGCGCGATGTATCGCGAGATCTCGAAACTGGCGGCGCGCCAGGGCGTCGATGCGCGCGAGTTCTGCCTGATGCCGTTCGGCGGCGCCGGGCCGATGCTGGGCGCCCTGCTGGCTCGCGAGCTCGGAATCAGCGAGGTGCTCATTCCGGCGACGCCCGGCGTGCTGTCGGCGCTGGGCGGCCTGATCGCCGATATCCGCAACGATTTCCTGGAAACCGTGTATGCCGACCTCGATCCGCCGTCGCTGCCGGCGATCGGCGCCGCGTTCGGCCGGCTCAACGCCGAGGCGCTGCGCTGGATCCGCGAGGAACAGCATTTCGACGGTGCGATCGTGCTTCAGCCCTCGGCCGAGATGCGCTATCGCGGCCAGAGCTACGAGATCACCGTGCCGCTGCAACAGGACTGGATCGATCGGGGCGACCTTGCCGCGATGGCCGATGCCTTCCACGCCGCGCACGAGCGCATGTATGGCCATGCCGACCCGGCCGCACCGATCCAGGCGATCGCGCTGTCGATGACCGTCTCGGGTGCGGTGCGGAGGCCGCGCCTGCCCGAACAGGAGCGGGTGGCCACACCGCCGGTGCCGCTCAGCGAGGTCGAGCTGTTCATCGACGGCGCATCGCGGCCGGCGCCGCTGTTCGCCCGCCGCGACCTTCGCCACGGCCACGCCTTCGCCGGCCCCGCGATCGTGCTGGCCGAGGATTCCACCACCTGCATCCCGCCCGGTATGCGGGCCGAAGTCGACCGGTTCGCAAACCTGCTTCTGTCGCCCGCTGCCTGAGGACCTCTCCGATGCGCATCGATCCCGTGACGCTGCAGATCCTTGCCAATCACGCCCAGGCGGCGGCCGACAGCATGGCCTTCACGCTGTTCCGCACCGCCCATTCCACCTTCGTCAAGGAGACCGAGGATTTCACCTCCGGCCTCACCACGATCGAGGGCATGACCTTCGCAAGCCCGCGCGAGCTCGGCGCCACCTGGTTCGTCGGCCTGGATTACGGGCCGGTGATCCGCGCCATCAGCGACTATCGCGAGGGCGACGTGTACATGACCAATGATCCCTACAGCGGCTTCGTGTGCACGCATCCGCCGGATACGCATCTGTGGAAGCCGATCTTCTGGAAGGGCGAGCTGGTGTGCTTCGCGGTCGGGCACATCCACAACACCGATGTCGGCGGCGCGGTGCCGGCGTCGCTGTCGCGCCAGCTCACCGAGGTGCACCAGGAAGGCATCCGCTTCCCGCCGGTGAAGCTGGTGGACCAGGGCGTGCTGGACCAGCGGCTGCTCGACATCTTCTGGCTGAACGTGCGGGTGCCGGCGCAGAACTACGGCGACCTCAAGGCGCAGCTCGCCTCGCTCGCGACCGGCGAGCGCAAGGTCCACGCCATGATCGAGAAGTTCGGCCTCGAAACCTTCAGGGACGGCGTCGCGGACCTTCTCGACATGGCCGAGCGCCAGGCGCGCCGGGTGATCGCCTCGATCCCCGACGGCGCTTACGAGTTCGCCGACTATCTCGACGAGGATTCGCCGGGTGGCCTGCCGGCACGGCTGCACCTCGCGCTGTCGATCAGGGGCGAGGAGGCGGTGATGGATTTCTCGGGCAGTGATCCGCAGCTCGCTGCCTCGCTGAACATGCCGACCGGCGGCAACCCGCGCCACATCCTGCTGATGGTCGGCTACAACTACGTGATCTACACGCTCGACAACACGGTGCTGCTGAATGGCGGGCTGCTGCGCCCTGCGCGTGCGATCGCGCCCGAAGGCAGCGTTCTGAACCCGGTATTTCCGGCCGCGGTCGGCATGCGCTCGATGACCTGCATGCGGCTGCAGGGGGTGATCATGGGGGCGTTCCAGCGCGCGGTGCCCGATCGCCTGCCCGCCGGTCCTGCCAGCGGCGGCCCGATCATGAACGTCAACACCACCGACAACCGCACCGGCCGGCGGGTGATGGCCTCGATCGACCCGATCACCGGCGGCGCCGGCGGCTCGCCCGACGCGGATGGCGCCGACGGCTCCGGCGCCAACAGCGCGTTCCTGAAGAACACCCCGGTGGAGATCAACGAGGCCGAGGTGCCGATCCGCATCCTGCAATATGGCCTGCAACCGGATACCGGCGGCGCCGGCCTCCATCGCGGCGGGCTTGCGACCGTGCTGGAGTTCCGGGTGCACGCGCCGCAGACCGTGATCACCGCGCGCAACCGCGACCGCACGCGATTCCGCGCCTGGGGTGTCGCGGGCGGGCGGGCCGGCGCGCCTTCGTTCTTCACCCGCAATCCCGACAGCAACCGCGCCGAGAATCTCGGTAACACCGACGTGATCAGCCTTGATCCCGGCGATGTCATCCGGATCGTCTGTTCGGGCGGTGCCGGCTGGGGGCGTGCCTGGCAGCGGCCGGTGGCCGCGGTGCTCGCCGATATCGAGGCCGGCAAGATCACCGAGGCGGCAGCGCGCGACGACTATGGCGTGGTACCTGGCGACGCGGCGGAAACGGCGCGGCTGCGTGCCGTGATGGCAGCCAACGGCGTCGGCGATTTCGACCCCGGGCCGGAGCGCATCGCGTTCGAGGGGGTCTGGACCGCGGCGAACTACGCTGCCCTTGCGGAGGGTCTGGCGGCGCTGCCGGTCTACTGGCGCTTCTATGCCAAGCGCCGCATCTTCGCGCTGGTCGATGCCGCGCGCGAGCGCAAGGGCGATGGTTCGGAGGTGCGCGCCGCGTTCCGCGAGCTCCGCGCCGAGTTCCCGCAGATCGCGGCGTAGGGAGCAGGCGTCATGCGTTTTCGCGACTGCAAGGTGGTGATCACCGGCGCGGCGGGCGTCTATGGGCGCGAGCTTGCGGCCGGCTTCGCAGGGGAGGGGGCGCGGCTGCTGTTGACCGACCGCGATCTGGCGCCACTTGCCGCTGCCAGCGCCGCGCTGCCCGCCGAGCGCACCATTCTGCACCAGGCGGATCTCGCGAAGGATGTCGACATCGACCGCCTGGTCGCAGCCGCGAACGAAGGCGGCGCCCCGCACGTGCTGGTCAACAACGCGGGCATCTACCCCTTCATCCCGCTGATGGAGGTGACCGGGGCCGAGTACGACCTGATGCTGGATGTGAACCTGCGCGCGCCGTTCCGCCTGATGCAGGGCATCGGGCGGGCGATGGCGGCGTTGGGGCGGGGCTCGATCGTCAACGTGACCTCGGCCGCGGCCGAGGTGATCCGCGGCAACGGCGTGCCCTATGGCGCCTCGAAATGCGCGCTGGAGTTTTTTACGCGCGCGTTCGCGCTCGAACTCGGGCCTTCGGGCGTGCGGGTGAACAGTGCCCGGCCCGGCTTCTTCGAGGGCAGCGCGCAGGTGACGATGCCGGCCGGCTATGCCCAGGCGATCAGCGCCCGCGCAACGCTGCGCCGCCCGATCCGCGAGGGCGAGTTCACGCGCGCGGTAATGTGGCTCTGTTCCGACGATGCCGCCTATGTCACCGGCTCGGTGCTGGATTCGGGCGGCGGCGGGCACATCAACAAGCGCGAGGGAGCGGCCACGGCTGCGAGGGCCTAGGTGCTGTGGACTCTTGAGAATCCCGAAGCGGCTGCGAGGTGATTCAAGGCTGCCTTCGGGGAGGCGGCGTTGGGTATATTGGATCGTCTGGTGCTGAGCGATGCAGCATGGCAGCGGATGGCGCCGCTGATCATCGGGCGAGCCGATCAGCGTGGCTCGACGGGTCGCAACAACCGGATGTTCGTTGATGGCGTGCGATGAGTCGTGCGCACCGGCCCGCCATGGCGCGATCTGCAGGAGGTCTTCGGCGAGCGGAACAGCACCTTCCGCCGGTTCAGCCGCTGGCGCGAGAAAGGTGTCTGGCATCGCCTCTTCGAGGCAATGGCCGATGATCCCGACTTCGAATACCTGATCATCGACAGCACCATCATCCGCGCCCACCAGCACGCCGCGGGCGCGAAAAAGGGCGGTCTGAAGATCAGGCCCTGGGCCGCCCCCGTGGCGGCCTGAGCACCAAGATCCACATGGCTGTACGCGGCCTTGGCCTGCCTGTGCGCTTTGCTCTCACCGCCGGCAGCGCGGCGACTGTCCCCAAGCCTATGGCCTGATCGAGGGCATGCCCGCCGAGGTTGTCATC
>JADYYZ010000148.1 GCA_020853405.1 Acetobacteraceae bacterium | reverse complement strand
GTCGATTACGAGATGAGCGGCAAGGACCTGATCGACAGCGTCCGGCTGAGCTCGAAAATCTGCCGCATCCTGGGCGCGGAGCCGCCGGTCGGCTTCACCTACGAACTCTTTCTCGACGAGAAGGGCGAGAAGATTTCCAAGTCGAAGGGCAACGGCATCTCGATCGAGGAGTGGCTTTCCTACGCGCCGCCGGAATCGCTCGCGACCTACATGTTCCAGGCGCCGCAGCGCGCGAAGAAACTCTATTTCGACGTGATCCCGCGCGCAGCCGACGAGTATCTCGGCTGCCTCCGCCGCTGGCCGGCGCAGGCAGCCGAGGAGCGGCTGCTGAACCCGGTGTACCACGTGCACGATGCCGACCCGCCGTCGCACGACAGCCCGCTTTCCTTCAGCGACCTGCTGACGCTGGCGGCGGCGCTGCCGCTGGCCGATTCCGCGCTGATGTGGTCCTACATCGCCGCCTACGCGCCCGGCAGCACCGAGGCGAACGCGAAGGTGCTCGCGAAACTGGTACCGTACGCGCTGGAATATTTCCGCGACCGCATCGCGCCCGGGCGGAAATTCCGCGCCCCCAGCGCCGAGGAACGTGACGCGCTTGCCGTACTGGCCGACACGCTGCGTGCCGAGGAGCGCCTGCTGTCCGCGCTGGCGCCCGGCGAACGGGTGGCCGCGATCAAGACCATCGTCTACGACGCCGGGCGGCGGAAGCCGTTCCTCGGGCCCGAGAAGGACGGCCGGCCTTCGGTCAGCCGGGCCTGGTTCGCCGCCCTCTACGAGGTGGTGCTGGGGCTGTCCGAGGGCACGCGCTTCGATACGTTCGTGGCCACCTTCGGCATCGGCCCGACCATCGCGCTGATCGAACAGGGGCTGGCGCGCGGCGCCGATGGCGCGGCCGGGGCCGGATGAGCCGCGCCCGCGCATGAGAGCCTGGCTCAGGCACCTGCCGGCACTGGTCGGCGTCGTGCTGCTGGTGGCCGCACTCTATGTCATCCAGCGCGAGCTCAAGGGCCTGAAGGTCGCCGAGGTGACATCGGCACTCGCCGAGATGCCGGCCCGGCGCATCTGGCAGGCCGGGTTCGCCACCGTGCTGAGCTACGTGGTGCTGACCTTCTACGACATGCTGGGCACCCGCTTCGTCGGCCATACCCTGTCGTACGGCCGGGTCGCCTTCGCCTCGTTCACCGCCTATGCGCTGGCGCACAATATCGGCTTCGCCATGCTGTCGGGGGCGGCGATCCGCTATCGGCTGTACGTGCTGTGGGGGCTCACGCCACTGGAGATCGCGGGGGTGGTCGCGTTCACCAGCCTGACCTTCGTGCTGGGCGGGCTGGTGCTGGGCGGGGCCAGCCTGATCTTCGTGCCGTACGCGATTCCGGTGGTGGGGCCGTATGCGCCGCGCGCCGTCAGCTTCGCGATCGGTGCGGCCATGCTGACGCTGGTCGTGCTCTATGCGCTGCTGGGGCGGTTCCGAACCCGCCCGCTGGTGCTGTTCGGCACCACCGTGCCGCTGCCGGGGCCGCGCATGGCGCTGGCGCAGGTGGTGCTGGCCACCGCCGATGTCGCGATCGTCGCCGCCATCTTCGAGGCGCTGCTGCCGCCGATCCCCGAGCTCGGCTTTCTCGGGGTCGTGGCGATCTATGTCGCGGCCTACACCACGGCGATGCTGAGCAACGTGCCGGGCGGGCTCGGCGTATTCGATACGCTGATCCTGGTCGGGCTTTCGCCCTATCTGCCGGCGGCCAGCATCGTCGGTGCGATCCTGATCTTCCGGCTGCTGTACTACATCGTGCCGCTGTTCCTGGCCGGGGCGCTGTTCGGCGCCAACGAGGTGCTGATCCGGCGCATCGCGGTCGGGCGGTGGCTGGCACAGAGTGCCCGATGGGGCGATCCGGTGGTGGTGCCGGCGCTTGCCGGCGCGGTGACGCTTGCCGGTGCCGCGCTGCTGTTCCTGGGCGGCCTGCCGCCGGTCGAGGCGACGCTCGCCTGGGCGGGGGTGCATCTGTCACGGCCCTTGGTCGCGGCCAGCCAGTTCATCGCCTCGTTCGCCGGCGCCGCGCTGCTGGTGCTTGCCTATGGCCTGATGCGGCGCGTCACCATCGCGTGGGCAGCGGTGCTGGTGCTGCTGGCGATCGGCGTGCTGGTGGCCCTGGCGCGCAGCGAAGGCTTCGTGCTGCCTTCGCTGCTGTTCGCGACCTTCTGCCTCCTGGTGCCGTTCCGCGGCAATTTCTATCGCGACACCAGGCTGCGGCGCGAGCCGATCAGTTTCGGCCACATCGCCGCGATCGCCTCGGTCGCGGCCTGTGCCGTCAGCCTCGCGCTGTTCGCGCACACCCACCCTGACTACACCGACGCGACCTGGTGGCAGTTCGTGCTGTCGAACGAGGCGCCGTGGTCGCTGCGCGGGCTGGTGCTGCTGCTGGTGGCGCTGGCGCTGGTGGCGCTGGCGCGGCTGCTGCGGCCGGCGCGCATCCGGCCCGAACCCCTTGCCGAGGCCGAACGGACCGGCCGCGCCCAGGCGATGATCACCGGCGAGGACCATGAAGCGCGGATCGCGTTCGCCCGCCTGCCTGGCCTGGCGCTGGCGCTCGGTGACCCCGACGGCGAGCCGGGCGATGCGGTCAGCGCGATCTGGCGGTTCCGCGATTTCTGCGAGCAGGAGGGCATCGATCCTGCGTTCTGGGACGTCGGCGAGCGGTATCTCTCGATCTACGACGATATCGGGTTGACCGCGTTCCCGCTCGGGCCGGACCGGGTGCCGATGCCGGCGACCGCGGGCGGGCGCGAGGTGGAGGGAGCGACGCGCTGGCTGGTCTGCCAGGCCGAGCGCGACCTGCCGCGGCTGCTGCCGATCCTGCCGGCACTGGCGGCCGGGCGCGGCGTGCCGATCGCGGCGGGATAGCGACCCCCTGCGCGCCCGCTGCCTCATGAAGGCGGCGAGCCAAGCGAAGCGTCGGCGCCTGAGGGCACGAAGGCGGAACCTTCGTGCGCCATGTATCAAAGCAGCTCGCGATAGACCGCGAGCGTGGCGGCGCACATCGCCTCGGTGGTGTAGCCCTGCTCCAGCACATGCTCGCGCGCCCGCGTGCCGAGCGCGGCGGCCGAGGCGGGATCAAGCCCCAGCATGGTCTCGATCGCGGCCGCCAGCGCCGCCGGCTCGCCGGGCGGCACCAGCAGCCCGGTCGCGCCGTCCAGCACCGTCTCGGCGGCGCCGCCGTGGTTCGTCGCCACCACCGGCCGGCCCATCGCCTGGCCCTCGATCACGACGCGGCCGAACCCTTCCGGGTCGGTCGAGGCCGACACCACGACCGAGGCGAGCAGCAGTGCCGCCGGCATGTCGGCCACGTGCGGGCGGAAGAACACCCGCCCGACCAGGCCGCGCCCGGCGATCCGCGCCTCCAGCTCGGCGCGGAACCCCTCGCGCCCCTGGTCATCGCCCAGCAGCACGGCCACCACGTCGGCGCGCGAGAGCAGGGCGATCGCATCGACCAGCACCGCCTGGCCCTTCCAGCGGGTGATGCGGCCGGGCAGCAGCACGATCGGCGCGCCGTCGGGCACGCCGAGGTGGCGCGTCATCGCCTCGATCCGGGCGCCGTTGACCGAATGGGGGTCGAACTTCCGGGGATCGATGCCGCGCGGGATCACCCGGATGCAGGCGGGATCGACCGGCGTGCGTGCCGCCAGGTGCCCGGCGATGAAGCGGCTGATCGCGATCACCCGGTCGCCGCTCGCCATCACCCTGTTGTAGCGGCGCTTGCCGGGGAAATTCTCGGTGTACGTGCCGTGCCAGGTGGTCACCAGCCGCCGCCCGGTGCGACGGGCGGCAAAGAGCGCGCTCCAGGCCGGCGCGCGCGAGCGCGCATGCACGATATCGACGCGCTCGGCCGCGATCAGCTGCGCAAGCGCGCGGGCGTTGCGCCAGATGCCAAGTGGCGAGCGGCTGGCAAGCGGCAGCCGGAAATGGCGGGCGCCGCAGCGGGCGAGCTCGTGTTCCAGCGGGCCGCCCGCGCTTGCGACCAGGGCGCGCAGGCCGGCCTGCTGCAGCGCCTGCGCGATCTCCACCGTGCCGCGCTCCACGCCGCCCGCACCCAGCGCGGGCAGGACCTGCAGCACCGTCGCTTCCGCCATGGCGCGGCGCTATAGCACGCGGCCATGACCGGACAAGGATTTCTGGCCGCCGCGGATGGCACGAAGCTGGCCTTCGCACGGACCCCGGGACGGGCGCCGACGATCGTGTTCCTGGGCGGATTCCGAAGCAACATGACCGGCACCAAGGCAAGCTACCTTGACGCCTGGTGCCGCGAACGGGGCCAGGGCTTCCTGCGCTTCGACTATGCCGGCCACGGCGCCTCGGCCGGCCGGTTCGAGGACGGCACGATCGGGCGCTGGGCCACCGATGCGATCGCCGTGATCGATGCCCTGACCGAAGACGATCTGGTGCTGGTCGGCAGCTCGATGGGCGGCTGGATCATGCTGGAGGTGGCGCTCTCCCGCCCCGGCCGTGTCGCGGCGCTGGTCGGCATCGCCGCCGCGCCCGACTTCACCGAGGACCTGATCTGGGACGCCTGGCCCGAGGCGAAGCGCGCCCGGCTGCTGCGGGACGGCGTCGTGGTCGAGCCGAGCACCTATGACCAGGGCGGCTATCCGATCACGCGCGCCCTGATCGAGGACGGCCGGACCCGCCTCCGCCTGCGCGGGAACATTGCTTTCGCTGGCCCGGTGCGGCTGCTGCACGGCATGCGCGATGCCGAGGTGCCGTGGCGGACGAGCCTTCGCCTGGCCGAGGCACTGGAGGTGGACGATGTGCGGCTGCTGCTGGCGAAGGATGGTGACCACCGGCTGTCGCGCGCCCCCGACCTCGCGCTACTCGGGGCGGTGCTGGGCGAGCTGGTCGGCCTGGATCGTGGCCAGGATGGCGCAAAGCCCCTCGCGGAATGACGGGTATCTCGGCGCCCAGCCGGTTGCCTTCCCGGTCAGCACGGTGCGGACGCGGCGGCTCTCGTTCCAGTACGATCGGGCCAGCCTGGTCATTTCCGCCTCGGCCTCGGAGAAGGGAACCGTCGGTGGCGGGGCGAGGCCGAGCAGGCGCGCCGCCTCGGCGACCACGTCGGCCGGCGGCGCGGGCAGGTCATCGGCCGCGTGGAGCACGCGCGTGCCGCCGGGCGGCGGCGGCCGGCGGATCGCGGCCAGCACCAGGGCGGCGAGGTCGTCCACATGCACGCGACAGGCGACATGGCCTGGCTTGACGATCCGGCGGGCGCGCCCGGCGCCCAGCGCCTCCAGCGCGCTGCGGCCGGGGCCGTAGATACCGGCGATGCGGATCAGGTCGAGCGCGCACCCCGCCGGCACCGCCCGGCGCCAGGCGTTCTCGGCGGCAAGCCGGGCGATGGCGCGATCATGGCCGGGGGCCGGCTCGCTCGCCTCGTCCACCGCGCCGCCCGCGTGGTCGCCATAGACCGAGGTCGCGCTGCAATAGCCGACCCAGCGGAGCGGCGCTGCCGCGATCTCGCGGCCATGCGCGGCCAGAACGGGATCGCACGCGCCGTCGGGCGGCACGGTGCTGACCAGCAGGGACGCGCTCGCGATCACCGCCCCTGCCTCGGACGTTGCGAACCGCGCGTCGGCGCCGTGGCGGCCGACCAGGCGCACCGCGATGCCCGCGTCGCGGGCGGCGGCGGCAATCCTGCCCCCCGTGAAGCCGGGGCCGATCACGGCTAGAATGATGCCCATGCGCCCATTCTATCTTGCCGGCGGCGCCGGTGTCGTGGCGGCGGCGGGGATCGCCGGCTGGCTGCTGCTCCGCCCGGCGACCGCGCCGGAGTATGCCGCGGCGCCGCCGGCGATCGCGCCAGCGCCGGCCGCGCCGGCGCCGCCCGTGACGCCCGAGCGGCCGGTTGCGCCCGAGCCGCCATCGGCGCCGGAAGAGCTCGCCGGCGTGCGCATCGACGATCCGCGCCACCTGGCCTGCCTTGCCCAGGCGGCGGCCGACGCGCGGGCGGCGCTCCGCGAGGCACAGCGGCTGGAGACCAGCGGCGCGCTCGATGCCGGCGAACACTGCGCGGCGGCGGCCTATCTCGCGTTGGGCGAGGCCGGCGAGGCGGCGCGGCGGCTGGAGCGGCTCGGCAGCGGTGGCGCCGCCCCCTCGCAGCTCAGGGCCGCCTGGCTCGCCCAGGCGGGCCAGGCCTGGATGATGGCCGGTGACGCGCAGCGCGCCTATGGCGCGGCGACGCTTGCCCTGGTGCTGGTACCCAACGACATTGACCTCCTGATCGACCGGGCGATCGCGGTGGCGAGCCTTGGCCGCCCGTTCGATGCGATCGACGACCTCAATCGCGCGATCGACCTCGATCCCGCCCGGGCCGAGGCGTTCGTGTTCCGCGCCAGCGCCTGGCGCCAGGCGGGGCGGGCGGAACTCGCCGCCGATGACATCGCGCGCGCGCTGGCGCTCGACCCCGGCAACCCGGAGGCCTATCTGGAGCGCGGCATGCTGCGCCGGGCGGCGCGTGACTTCGCCAATGCGCGCGGGGATTTCCAGCGCGCCGCCGAGCTCGCGCCCGGCACGCCGACCGAGGAACTGGCGCGCGCGCAGCTGGCGGCGCTGGCGGCGCGGTAGGCCGGG
>JADYYZ010000147.1 GCA_020853405.1 Acetobacteraceae bacterium | reverse complement strand
GCCACTGCCGCCGGCGCAATCCCCGCCGTGTTCATGCCGCGCAAGCCGGGCAGCGTCACCAGGCGCGCCGCCGAGGCGAACGCGCATTCCCTGAACGAGCCGAACCAGCCCGCGCGCGCCGGCGCCACGCCTGGCGAACTGGTGGCATCGCTGAACGCCATCATCGACTGGCTGGCGGTCGAGAAGCCGCAGCATCTGCGCTACCAGCCGCGCGCGGGCCTTACCTTCTGCAACATCTACGCGCACGATTTCTGCCACCTGGCCGGGGTGTATGTGCCGCGCGTCTGGTGGTCGGGGCGCGCACTGCTCGACCTTGCCGCCGGCAAGCAGGTGGCGCCGCTGATCGGCGACAGCATCCACGAGATGCGCGCCAACGATCTGTTCCGGTGGCTGCGCGACTTCGGCGAAAGCTTCGGCTGGCGCCGCACCACCAGCCTCGACGAGCTGCAGCAGGCAGCGAACCAGGGCGGGATCGGGCTGATCGTCGCGCGGCGCAAGGAGGACGGGCGTTCCGGCCATATCGTGATGGTCATTGCCGAAGGCGAGGCGGACCGCGCCCGGCGCGACAGCTCGGGCCAGGTGATCGCGCCGCTGCAAAGCCAGGCGGGGATGACCAATTTCGCGCGTGGCACCGGCAAGCTGAACTGGTTCAAGGGCGAGGAGTTCGCCGAAAGCGCCTTTTGGATGCACGCGTGATACGCACGCCGCCGCTGCCAGGCGAGCGCGCCCGATCACCTGCGCTATAGTGCGGCCATGCCACACGACATGCATGGGCTCGAGCTCACCGCCGCATCCGATGCCGCGGCCGCGCTGCTTGGCGAGGCCGAGCTCGGCTACCTGAAATACCGCGCCGACGCCACCGAGCGGCTGAAGACGGCGCTTGCGGCCGATCCGGAAATGCCGATGGCGCACGTGCTGCGGGGCAGTTTCGCGATGCTGAGCTACAAGGCAGCGAATCTCGACTTCGCCCAGCAGTCGCTGGCGGCGGCCGAAGCCCTTCGCGCCAACCCGCGCGAACAGCGGCATGTGGCAGCGCTGGCTAGATGGATCGCCGGCGACGTGCCCGGCGCGACCCGCGCCTGGGCAGACATCCTGAAGCAGCATCCGCGCGACATCCTGGCCTTCCGCCTGCACCATTTCTCGGCCTTCTGGGCCGGGCGGGCAGGCGAGATGGCAGCCCAGGCCGAGGCCAGCGCCGCGCATTTCAACGACGCCGACCCCGGCTATGGCAGCGTGCTGGCCTGCCGGTGCTTCGCGCTCGAGGAGTGCGGCCAGTACCTGCGTGCCGAGACCTATGGGCGCGAGGCCGTGGCGATCGACCCCGCCGACATGTGGGCGACCCACGCCGTCGCCCACATCATGGAGATGCAGGGACGGCAGAGCGAGGGCATCGCCTGGCTCACTGCCCTGGAACCGCACTGGGAAGGCGGCAATAACCTGAAGCACCACCTGTTCTGGCATCGCGCGCTGTTCCATTTCGAGCGCGGCGAGTTCGACCAGGTGCTGGCGCTTTATGATCGCGGCTTCCGCGATCTCGGCTCTGCCCTGACCCGGGCGATGCCCGACCTTTATATCGACATCCAGAACGCTGCCTCGGCGCTGCTGCGGCTGGAGCTGCGTGGGCAGGACGTGGGCGGGCGCTGGCGGGAACTCGCCGACCATGCTGAGGCGCGGATCGGCGACCACCTTTCCGCCTTCACGCTGCCGCACTGGATGATGGCGCTGGCGGCCGATGGAAGGGACGAGGCGGCAGGGCGCATGTTGGCCGCCCTGGAGCGCGACGCCGCCGGCGCCAGCGCGCACGCCCGCCTGCTGCGCGAGGCGGCCCTGCCCGCGTGCCGTGCCGTGCTGGCGCATCGCCGGCAGCGCTTCGCCGAGGCGGTGGCGCTGCTGCGCCCGGCGCTTTCCGAGCTGCCGCGCCTGGGCGGCAGCCACGCCCAGCAGGACATACTGGAGCAACTTTTCCTGGATGCCGCGGTGCGGGCCGGGCTTGCAGACGATGCCAAGCTGCTGCTGGAGCGCGTTCGTGCCCGCCACCCGCTGCCGCCCGACCGCCGCGCCGGCTACCGCGACGCAGCACGCAAAGCGGGCTGACAGAACCGCGCACTCGGTTAAACTCGCTGCCGAGGGCAGAGGCGTTTCCGCCCCGTCCGGGGTCTGCCGGGGCGCCCCTGAGCCGAACAGTCAGCCGCAGCGAACGCGGCCACGGGAGACCGCTGCCATGCCCCAGAACGGATCAACGCCTGCCAGAAAACATGGGCCGCGCGCGGTGGCGCTGGTCGGGCCGCAGGGCGCGGGCAAGACCACCCTGGCTGAGGCGCTGCTGGCCGCCGCCGGCAACGCGGCCCGCCGCGGCACCGACCCGCGCGACCGCGCGATGGGCACCGATGCGCGGCTGGCCCATTGCACGATGGATGGCGATCCGTTCGCGCTGCTCGACTGCCCCGGCTCGATCGAGTTCGCGCACGAGGTCGAAGCGGCGCTCGCGGTCGCCGACCTCGCGGTCGTTGTCTGCGACCCCACCCCCGCCCGCGCCATCGCGCTGGGGCCGCTGTTCCGCATGATCGAGCAGCACGGCCTGCCCAGCCTGGTGTTCATCAACAAGCTCGACACGCTGGGCGACGGCCACGTGCGCGACACGCTGGCGGCCCTGCAGGAGCAGTCGCGCCGGCCGCTGGTGCTGCGCCAGGTGCCGATCCGCGAGGGCGAGACGATCACCGGCTATGTCGATCTGGTCAGCGAGCGCGCCTATCGCTACCGGCGCGGCGAGGCCTCGGAACTGGTGCGCATGCCCGAGACCGTGACCGCGCGCGAACAGGAGGCGCGCAGCCAGCTGGCCGAGACACTGGCCGACCATGACGATGCGCTGATGGAGAAGTTCCTGGAAGACGCGATCGCAACGCCGGAGGACCTTTATCGCGCCATGCACAACGACCTGGCCCAGGGCGGGGTCGATGCCGTGCTGCTCGGCGTTGCCGAACGTGGCGGCGGCGTGCGGCGGCTATGGAAGGCGCTGCGCCACGACACCCCCGATCTTGCCGAATCGGCAGCCCGGCGCGGCATCGCCACCGAAGGCGACGGCCTGATCGCGCAGGTGTTCAAGACCGTGCACACCGGCCATGGCGGCAAACTCTCCTATGCGCGGATCTGGCGCGGCGGCCTGCGCGACGGCACCATGCTGGATGGCTCGCGGCTTGGCGGCATCTCGAAATTCCCCGGCGGCGAGGCCGAGAAGGTGGCCGAGGCCTCGGCCGGCGAGGTGGTCGGCCTCGGGCGGCTCGACGGGATCGGCACCGGCCGGACCATCGGGCCGGACAAGGACGCCCGGCAGCTGCCGTTCCCCGCAACGCCCGCACCGGTGCACGCGCTGGCGATCACCACCGACGACCGCAAGGACGACATGCGGCTGAACGCGGCGCTTGCCCGCCTGCAGGAGGAGGATACCGCGCTGATCGTGCAGCACGATGCCCAGCTCGGCCAGCTGGTGATCGAGGGCCAGGGCGAAATCCACCTGCAGGCAGCGATCGCGCGGCTGGCCAAGGCGCACGGCGTGAAGGTGAGTGCGACGCGGCCGCGCACCGGCTATCGCGAGACCATCCGCCACCAGGTGCGCCAGCACGCACGGCTGAAGCGCCAGACCGGCGGCCACGGCCAGTTCGCCGACGTGGTGCTGGAGATCGAGCCGCGCGAGCGCGGCGAGGGCTTCAGTTTCGAAAGCCGTATCGTCGGCGGCGTGGTGCCCAAGCGCTTCATCCCCGCGGTCGAGGAGGCCGCCGAGGAAGCCTTGAAGAAGGGGCCGTTCGGCCAGATCGTGGTCGATGTCGCGGTGCGGCTGATGGACGGCACCTTCCACAGCGTCGACAGCAGCGACATGGCGTTCGCCACCGCCACCCGGATGGCGATGCAGGAGGGCCTGGCCAAGGCATCGCCGGTGGTGCTGGAGCCGATCCACGAGGTCAGCATGCTGGTGCCGAACAGTTTCACCGCCGCGGCACAGCGGCTGCTTTCGGAACGACGCGGCCAGATCCTCGGCTATTCGGAGCGCGAGGGCTGGCCAGGCTGGGACGAGGTGAAGGCGCTGGTGCCGGAAGCCGAGATCTTCGGCATGATCACCGAACTGCGGTCGATGACGCTGGGGCTTGGTACCTACACCCACCGCTTCGACCACCTGGCCGAGGCGCAAGGGGCAGCGGCGCAGAAGGCGGTGGCGGGCTGAGGACCGGCGCAGGGGAGCGTCACCGCGCGCTTTCCGCAGGCAGCGCCCGGCTCAGACCTGTTCCTTTCCGACGAAAGCGTCCTCGTTGTCGCGCAGCGCCGGCAGATCGGCGTCGGAGATGGCGCCAGGCAGCGTGACCGCTGGGACTTCCTCGGCTGGCAAGCTGAGGCCGCTCGCCACGATCAGCCTGCCCAGGTCGCACGCGCGATGATCGATGTCCAAGCCCTCGATCGCATCGAGAGGTCGAAGTTCCACGCCGCCGCGCTTCGCGCTGTGCTGTCGCAGCCACGCATCCAGCGAGCCGAAGACCGCGCCATGCAGGTCTGAGCCGGCACCACCTCCGGTCACGAAGACCGGAAGCACGTTGCCTTCGCCCCAGCGTCCGCTGTTGGGGTCGCGGCGAAGGCGGGTTTCCCAGATCACATGGCGAATGGTGATACCCGCCTGACGCCGGAACGGCTGATCCCATCGCGGGTCGGCCGCGCAGGCACGGTATGGTTCGATGCCGAACCGCTGCACATCGGCAAGCAGCACGGAGAGATGGTCGTCCCCCTCGCGGTCGGGGTGCAGATTGAACGTCGAGAGGTCGAGCGTGGTCGCGCCGACATCGACCAGCGCATAGAGCCCGTTCTCGCGTCGTGCCGACTGGGCGAAGCCGGCAACCGAAGCGGCGATCTCGGGCACCACGCTGGCGTGAATCTGGGCGGAGGCCACCTGCGGCAGGCCGGCCGG
>JADYYZ010000146.1 GCA_020853405.1 Acetobacteraceae bacterium | reverse complement strand
GCGGGGGCTGCTGCTGCCGCGGGGGCGGCGGCTGCCGCTTCCTCGGCCGTGGGCAGCGGCTTCGGGTTCGCCGACAGGCTGCGCAGATACGCGATCACGTCGGCCCGCTGCGCGGCATTGGAGATCCCGGCGAAGGCCATGCGCGTGCCGGGGGCATAGGCGGCCGGCTTGTTCAGGAACTTGTTCAGCTCCTCGTAGGTCCAGAGCTTGTCCTTCATGCCGGCCATCACGGTCGAGTAGTTGAAGCCGGCGACGTGCGCGTGCGGCCCGCCGACCACGTTGTACAGGTTGGGTCCGACCAGGGCGCGGCCACCCTGGTCGAAGGTGTGGCACGAGGCGCACAGCCGGCGCACGATGCCGCCGCCGGTCTCGGCGCTGGCATTCGCCAGCAGCGGCGCGATCGGCGGCAGTTCCGTCGGTGCCGGCGCCGCGGCCGTCGCCGGGGCCTCGGCACCCTCGATCCGGATCGCGGGTTCGTGCAGGCGCTTCGGGCTGACCAGCGCCTGGCCGATGATGCCGGCAACCATGAAGACGATGCCGGCCACCAGGACGGAGGCGACGATCTTGTTGATCTCGGAACTGTTCATACGGAGGCTCGATCCCCGAATTGCCGTGTCGGGCAGTAGGCGGCGCTGGCCTGCTGGATTACGGGATCAGGAAGGTTGCCGCAACCCGCCGGCGCCGGGATTTTCGTGAACCATACAAGCCGCTTCGGTCGGTCCGGCCGGCATCGCGGCGGGCCGCGGCCCCCGTGCCCGCAAGCGGGCAGGGAGGCCGCAACCGCACCCGGCGGCGAGCGCGCGGATCCGCCTAGCGCGCCCGCGCGGTTTCCAGCGGGCGGGCCTCGACCGCGGCGGCCGCCGGTGCCGCCATGCCCAGCGCGGCCGCGACGCCCTTGCCGTATTCCGGATCACAGCGCGTGCAGTTGTCGATATGGCGCTGCTTGATGAAGGCCGGCGCGTCGCCCATGGCGCGGGCGGTGTTGCCGAACAGCGCCTGCTTCTGCGCCGCGCTCATCTGCTGGAACAGTTTGCGCGGCTGGGTGAAATAGTCGGCATCGTCCTCGCGGTAATTCCAGTGCGCGGCGTTGCCGTCGATCTTCAGGGGCGGTTCGCGGAACTGCGGCTGCTCCTGCCACTGGCTGAAACTGTTCGGCTCGTAATGCGGGCGGCTGCCGTAGTTGCCGTCCACCCTGCCATAGCCGTCGCGGTGGTTGCTCATCACCGGGCAGCGCGCGCGGTTCACCGGAATCTGGTGATAGTTCACGCCCAGCCGGTAGCGCTGCGCGTCGGCGTAGTTGAACAGCCTGGCCTGCAGCATCTTGTCGGGAGAGGCGCCGATCCCGGGAACGAGGTTCGACGGCGCGAAGGCGCTCTGTTCGACATCGGCGAAGAAATTCTCCGGATTGCGGTTCAGCTCGAACTCGCCGACCTCGATCAGGGGGTAGTCCGACTTGTACCAGACCTTGGTCAGGTCGAACGGATGGAAGCGGTAGGTCGCCGCCGCCGCTTCCGGCATCACCTGGATGTACATCGTCCATTTCGGGAAGTCGCCGCGCTTGATCGCCTCATAGAGGTCGCGCTGGCTGGATTCGCGGTCGCTGCCGACCAGGGCGGCCGCTTCCGCATCGGTGAGGGTCGCGATCCCCTGGCGGGTGCGGAAGTGGAACTTCACCCAGAAGCGCTCGCCGGCTTCGTTCCAGAAACTGTAGGTGTGGCTGCCGAAGCCGTGCATGTGGCGGAAGCTCTTCGGGATGCCACGGTCCGACATCACGATCGTCACCTGGTGGAACGCTTCCGGCAGCAGCGTCCAGAAATCCCAGTTGTTGGTGGCGCTGCGCATGTTGGTGT
Source organism: Acetobacteraceae bacterium (assembly GCA_020853405.1). GTDB lineage: Bacteria > Pseudomonadota > Alphaproteobacteria > Acetobacterales > Acetobacteraceae > JADYYZ01. The sequence continues at coordinate 6,121 of JADYYZ010000146.1, read as the reverse complement.
GCGGGTCGCGCTTCACCGCCTTGTTGAGGTCGGGGAACTTGCGCGGATCGCGCAGGAAGAACACGGGGGTGTTGTTGCCCACCATGTCCCAGTTGCCTTCCTCGGTGTAGAATTTCAGGGCGAAGCCGCGGATGTCGCGCTCGGCGTCGGCCGCCCCGCGCTCGCCGGCGACGGTGGTGAAGCGGGCGAACATCTCGGTCTTCTTGCCGACCTCGGAGAAGATGCTGGCGCGCGTGTAGCGGGTGATGTCCTTGGTCACGGTGAAGGTGCCGAACGCGCCCGACCCCTTGGCGTGCATGCGCCGTTCCGGAATGACCTCGCGCACGAAGTTGGCGAGTTTCTCGTTCAGCCAGACATCCTGCGCCAGCAGCGGCCCGCGCGCCCCGGCGGTGAGGCTATCCTGGTTGTCGGCAACGGGGGCGCCGAAGGCGGTGGTCAGGTGCGAAGCGGGGCAATCGCCGGCGTCGGGGTGCTTTCGACTCATGGTTCATCTCTCCATCGTTGGCCCGGTCCGAAATCTACGGCAGGCGGCATTTCGATCGCGCGCCACAATAGGGATGTTGGCCCGGCGCGTCGATCCGCCCGCCATCCGGGGGCGACCGGGCGAGGCCGTATCGACCGTCCGGCGCGGCCGGGCTGGGGTCGCGCCGTTCCCGCGCCGGCGGGCGGTTTCGCCACGCGCGCGACGCATGCCTGGCGTGAGGGCGCGGGGCGCGATCGGGCTTGAAGCCGGCCAAACGATGGTCTACTACCATACCAGTTCAACGTCGCAACGGAGAGCACCACCAGCATGGCGGCACGCCAGGCCCTGGCCCGATCGACCGGCCCCTCGGCGCGTGCGCCGGGGCCCGCCCGTCTGCCGGCCATGCTTGCGCCGCTCGGCGATCCCGATGCCCAGATCGCCCCCCAGATCCTGCGCCTGCTGCGCGATGCCATCGTGCGCGCCGACCTGCTGCCCGGCGCCATCCTGTCCGAGGCCGAGATCGCCCGGCATTTCGGCATCAGCCGCCAGCCCGTGCGCGAGGCCTTCATCAAGCTCCAGGAGGCGGGCCTGCTCTCGATCCGTCCGCAGCGCGGCACCGTGGTGCAGCGGATCTCGGTCGATGCGGTGGTCGATGCCCGCTTCGTGCGCGAAGCGGTCGAGGTCGCGGTCGTGCGCGCCGCCGCCGCCGCCCCGCCGCCCGGCCTCGAAGCCCGCCTCGATGCCCTGATCGAGGCCCAGCGCCACGCCGCCGCGAGCGCCGATTCCGCCGAATTCCTCCGCCTTGACGAGGCATTCCACCGCGCCCTTGCCGAAGGCATCGGGCGCGGCTTCGCCTGGACCGCGCTTGAGGCCATCAAGCTGCAGATGGACCGGGTGCGCTTCCTGTCGTTCGAAGGCGCAACCCCGCTGCCTGTCCTGATCGGCCAGCACCGCGCCATCGCCGATGCCATCGCGGCGGGCGAGCCGGACCGCGCCGAGGCAGCGATCCGCGCGCATCTCAGCGAAATCCTGTCCAGCCTGCCCTGCATCGCGGCATCCCACCCCGACTATTTCGACCCGGCCACACAAGGCCGGGCCGGACTGCACGCAAAGGAAGCATCATGACACCCACCCGCCGCGCCCTTCTGATTGCCGCCGGGGGCGCCCTGGCAGCACCCGCGATCCTGCGCGATGCCGCCGCCCAGCGGACGATCACGCTGAAGCTCGGCCACCTCGCCAACGAGCAGAATGTCTGGCACCGCGCCTGCCTGAAACTGGCCGAGGAGGCGCGCGCGCTCTCGCAGGGGCGGATCGACGTCCAGGTCTTTCCGAACGAGACGCTCGGCCGCGAGATGGACGTGATCAACGGCATGCAGCTCGGCACCGCCGACATGACGATCACCGGCGAATCGCTGCAGAACTGGGCACCGCTCGCCTCGCTGCTCGCCGTGCCCTATGCCGTCACCTCGCTTGCCCAGATGGACAAGGTGGCGGGCGGGCAGATCGGCAAGGCGATCGAGGCCGAGATCGTCGCGCGCGCCCGTGTCCGCCCGCTCGGCTATTTCGCGCGCGGCCCGCGCGACCTGACCGCGAACCGCGCGATCCGCAGCCCCGACGAGCTGAACGGGCTCCGCCTGCGCGTGCCGAACGTGCCGCTGTTCGTCTCGGTCTGGAGCGCGCTCGGGGCGCGGCCGACCCCGATGGCCTTCGGCGAGGTGTTCACCTCGTTGCAGAACGGCACCATCGACGCGCAGGAGAACCCGCTTGCCCTGATCCGCAGCGCCAACTTCAACGAGGTGCAGCGCTTCCTGAACCGCACCGAGCATGTCAGGAGCTGGATCTACATCGCCATCAGCGAGCGGCGCTGGCAGGGTCTTTCCGCGGCCGATCGCGAGCTGGTGGCCGAGGCGACCCGGCGCGCCCAGGCCTATGAGCGCACCTTGTTCCTCGAGGACGAGACCAGCCTCGAGGCCGAGCTGAAGGCCAAGGGCATGACCTTCGTCGACAGCGACCAGCAGGCTTTCGCCGCCAAGGCACGGCCTGCCTCGATCGCCGGCGTGCGCGCCGAGGCGAAGCCGCTGCTCGAGCAGATCCTCGCCGTCGAGGCCTGACCGCGTCCCCTCCAGCCAGCCCGCGGCGCGCACGCGCCGCGGGCGTTCCGGGCCCTCTGCCATGATCGTCAATCTGCTGGGCGTGCTGCATCGCGTGCTGCGCCTGCTCGTCGGCGCCATCTTCGCCGTCCTGCTCGGTGCCGTGCTGCTGCAGGTCGTCTCCCGCCTGATGCTGCCGAACCCGCCGGTCTGGACCGAGGAACTGTCGCGGTTCTGCCTGCTGTTCTGCGCTGCCCTCGGGATCGGCCTCGCGCTGCGCTCGGGCGAGCTGGTGGGCGTCGACCTGCTCACCATGATGCTGCCGCGGGCCGGCAAGACCGTGGTCGAGGTGCTGTCGTGCCTGGTGATGATCGGCTTCAGCCTGCTGCTGCTGGAGCCGTCGCTCGCCTTTGTCGATATCGGGTCGCTGCAGACCTCGCCCGCACTGGAGTGGAACATGTTCTGGGTGCACATGTCGGTGCTGTTCGCCCCGATCGCCCTGATCGCGGCATCGGCCGAACGGATCCTTCGCGTCCTGTCCGGCCTCCGGCCGGAGGTGCGCTGACCATGGATCCGCTGCTGGTCCTCGCGATCGCGTTCCTGGTCGGGCTGTTCGCCGGCATGCCGGTGGCGGTGGTGCTCGGCGTCTCGTCGCTCGCCTACCTGCTGGCGGCCGACCTGCCGCTGGAGGTGATCCCGCAGAAGATGTTCTCCGGCATGGACAGTTTCGTGCTGCTGTCGATCCCGGCCTTCGTGCTGGCCGGCAACCTGATGAACGGCGGCGGCATCACCGACCGCATCATCCGCTTCTCGAACAGCGTGGTCGGGCATTTCCGCGGCGGCCTCGCGCAGACCAACATCGTCGGCTCGATGATCTTCGCCGGCATCTCCGGCACGGCGGCGGCCGATGCGGCAAGCCAGGGCGCGGTGCTGATCCCCGGCATGGCGCGGGTCGGCTACACCGTGCCGTACGCGGCGGCGGTCACCGCCGCCTCGGCGGTGGTCGGGCCGATCATCCCGCCATCGGTGCCGATGATCATCGTCGGCTCGCTCACCGGCATCTCGGTGGGGCAGATGTTCCTGGCCGGCGCCGTGCCCGGCGTGCTGCTGGGGCTCGGCATGATGGTGCCCGCCTATATCCTGGCGGTGAAGCACAACCACCCGCGCGAACCCTGGCGCGGCTTTCGCGAGGTGCTGGCCTCCGGCAAGGAGGCGATCTGGGCGATGGGCATGATGGCGCTGGTGCTGTTCGGCATCGTCGCCGGCTACTTCACGCCGACCGAGGCGGCGGTGATCGCGGTGCTCTATGCCAGCGTCGTCGGCCTGTTCGTCTATCGCGAGCTGGGCTGGCGCGACCTGCCCAACCTGATCGCCGACAGTGCCATCAGCGGTGCCGCGATCATGGTGCTGGTCGGCTTCGCCAATGTCTTCGGCTGGATCCTCGCTGCCGAGCGCGTGCCGCAGCTGCTGGTCGAGGTGATGGTCGGCATCTCCACCGAGAAATGGGCGGTGATGCTGATGATGAACATCCTGCTGCTGGTCGTGGGCATGTTCATGGAAACGATCGCCGCGCTGATCATCCTGTTCCCGCCGCTGCTGGCGGTGGCGCAGCAGGTCGGCATCGACCCGATCCATTTCGCCACCTTCGCGGTGCTGAACCTGATGATCGGCCTCGCGACGCCGCCGGTGGGGGTGTGCCTGTTCATCTGCGCCAGCATCGGGCGGATCTCGCTGTGGGAGATCACGGTGGCGGTCTGGCCGTTCCTGCTGTCGAATATCGTGGTGCTGGCGCTGGTCACCGCGATCCCGGCGATCTCGCTCTGGCTGCCGCGCCAGTTCTACTCCTGAAGGTGAGGGTCATGACGACAACCGAAGCATGCGTGCTGCACGCGCAGCGTGATCTCCGGATCGAGCAGGTGGCACTCGGCACGCCCGGCCCCGGCGAGGTGCTGCTCGATATCGGCGCCGGCGGCATCTGCGGCTCCGACCTGCACTACTGGCAGGATGGCGGCTTCGGCACCGTGCGGGTGCGCGAACCGATCATCCTCGGCCACGAGGTGGCGGGCACGGTCGCGGCGGTCGGGCCCGAGGTGCAGGGGCTGGCGCCCGGCGAGCGGGTCGCGCTCAATCCCAGCAACCCGTGCGGGGCGTGCGAATACTGCCGGCGGGGCGAGCCCCAGCACTGCCTGGAGATGCGCTTCTGGGGCAGCGCGATGCGCATGCCGCACGTGCAGGGCGGGTTCCGCCGCCACCTGGTCGCGCCGGCGCGGCAATGCGTGAAGGTCGGCGAGGTGGTCTCGATCGGCGAGGCGGCGATGAGCGAGCCGCTGGCGGTCGCCCTGCACGCGGTGGCGCAGGCCGGCGAGGTGCGCGGCCGCCGTGCGCTCGTCACCGGCTTCGGCCCGATCGGGGGCGTGGTGCTGCTGGCGCTCCGCCACGCCGGCGCCGGCGCGGTGACGGTGACCGACATCGTGCCCGAACCCCTGGCGATCGCCCGCAGGCTGGGCGCGGCCGCCACCGTCGATGTCGCCGCCGACCGGCAGGGGCTCGCCGCCGAGGAGCGGGACAAGGGGCGCTTCGATCTCGCCTTCGAATGCAGCGGCAACCCGCAGGCGCTCGCCCAGGCGATCGCCTGCGTGCGGCCGCGCGGCGCCATCGTGCAGGTCGGCGTCGGCGGCGCCTTCGACGTGCCGATGAACACGGTGGTGGCGAAGGAACTGTCGCTGGTCGGCAGTTTCCGGTTCCACCCGGAATTCGCGCTCGCGGCGGGCCTGATCGGGCGGCGCGAGATCGACGTGCGGCCGCTGATCACGGCCACCCGCAAACTGGCCGACGCCGAGGCCGCGTTCGCGCTTGCGGCCGACCGCCGTGCCGCGATGAAGGTTCAACTGGATTTCGCCTGAGGAGCAGTGCGACATGGAAGAGACCTGGCGCTGGTTCGGCCCGCTCGACGACATCAGGCTGGAGGAGATCCGCCAGACCGGGGCCACCGGCATCGTCACCGCGCTGCACGAGATCCCGTACGGCGAGGTCTGGCCCGAGGCGACGATCCGTGCCCGCGCCGCGATGATCGAGGCGGCCGGGCTTCGCTGGTCGGTGGTGGAAAGCCTGCCGGTGCACGAGGACATCAAGCGCAACATCGGCGCGCTCGACCGGTACTTCGAGAACTACCGGGCGTCGCTGCGCAACCTCGGCAGGTGCGGCATCCGCACGGTCTGCTACAACTTCATGCCGGTGCTGGACTGGACGCGCACCGACCTTGCCTTCCGCATGCCGACCGGGGCGAGCGCGCTGCGCTTCGATGCGGTGCGCCAGGCGGCGTTCGACGTGCTGATGCTGGAGCGCAAGGGCGCCGAGGCCGACCATCCGCCGGCGGTGCTCGAGGCCGCCAGGAAATGGTTCGCGAAGGCGACCGAGGCGGACAGGGCAACCCTGCTGTCCTCGGTGATGGCCGGGCTGCCCGGCGCCTATGACCGCTACGACATTCCCGGCCTGCGCCGCATGCTCGACACCTACCGCGGCATCGACTCTGCGGCGCTGAAGGCGAACCTCGCCCGCTTCCTGGGCG
>JADYYZ010000145.1 GCA_020853405.1 Acetobacteraceae bacterium | reverse complement strand
TGAAGGAGGACCGCGCCCGGCTTGCGCGCGAATTCCGCCGTGGTGCCGCGCGGGCGCGCAAACTGGCGCAGGCGGCGGAACGGCCGATGTGCGTCTCGGTCTTCGGGCCGAGCCAGGCGGGCAAGAGCTACCTGATCAGCGCGCTGGCACGCCGCGGCACCGATCCCGTGCGCGCGGTGTTCGGCACGGAAACGCGCGACTTCCTGGAGGAGATCAATCCGGCCGGCGGCAAGGAATCGACCGGCCTGGTGACCCGCTTCACCATCCGCCCGCAGCCGCAATTGCCAGGGCTTCCCGTCGCCGTGCGCCTGCTGTCGGCGACCGACGTGGTGAAGATTTTCGGCAACTCCTTCATGGAGGATTTCAACCGCGACTCCCTGGCGCCGATGCCGGTGGAAAAGCGGGCGGACCTGATGGGCAAGCTTGCGGTGCGCGCCGCCCCGCAGCCGCAGCCGGGCCTCTCCGAAGACGACGTGTGGGACCTTCAGGAATATTTCGCCGCGCGCTTCGGCGGCCACCCCATCTTCCGCGAACTGGGCGCCGATTTCTGGCGCGAGGCCGCGTCGCTGGCGCCCCGCCTCACGCTCTCCGACCGGGCCGAGCTGTTCAGCCTGTTGTGGAACGGCCTGCCCGCCTTCACCGCGACGACCAAGAAACTGTTCGAGGCGCTCGGCGCGCTGGGTTTCGCCGAGGACGCCTTCCTGCCGGTGGAAGCGCTGGTGCCGCGCGAGGCGAGCGTGATCGACGTGGCGACGCTGGGTGGCCTTGCCGGCGGCTCGCCGCACCCGCCTGTCGCCGTCGGCACGGCCACCGGCGCGCGGGCCACGCTGGAACGGCCCGTGATCACCGCGCTGATCGCCGAACTGCGCTTGCAGATCGCCGACAAGCCCTGGGACTTTTTCGATCACACCGACCTGCTGGACTTCCCAGGTGCCCGCAGTCGCGAGGTGCTGAGCGACCCCGAGGGCTATACCGCGGACCCCAGCAAGATCACGCTGCTGTTCATCCGCGGCAAGGTTGCCTACCTGTACCAGCGTTACCTGGCGGAACAGGAAATCACCGCCATGCTGCTGTGCCTGGTCAGCGGCAACCAGGAAGTGCGCACCCTGCCGGCGATGGTGAAGGAGTGGATCGACGAGACGCACGGCCGCACCGCTGCCGATCGCGCGAGGCTGCCGACCAGCCTGTTCCTGGTGCTGACCAAGTTCGACCTGATGTTCGAGACCAAGAAGGTGAAAGAACAGGACCAGGCCGAGTTCGAGGCCACCCGCTGGTCGATCCCGGTCGAGACGACGCTGAACGGGTTCCTTGGCCTCGAGTTCAAGTGGCACCAGGAATGGCACCCCGGCCGCCCGTTCGACAACCTGTTCTGGCTGCGCAACCCGAACCTGCCGAACAAGGGGCTGATGGACTACGACGACGGCTTGCGCGAGCTCGGCGTGCGCGAGAGCGAACGGTCGCGCCTTGCGCGTCTGCGCGAGGCGTTCCTCGGCAATGCCGAGGTCGCCAGGCATTTCGCCGAACCCCAGCTGAAATGGGATTCGGCGATGCGGCTGAACGACGGCGGTATCGCGCTCTTGGCGGAACGGCTGGCGCCGGTCTGCAACACGGCACTGAAGCGCGGCCAGGTCGCGGCACGGCTCGGCGAACTCGGCCAGGCGCTGGCCGCCCGGCTCGAGCCCTACTACCGCACCGGCGATCTGGAAGCGGAGCTGAAGAAGCGGCGCGAGGCAGCGCGCAACGCCTCGCTCCGGCTGCTGCAGCACACCGCGCCGGCCCAGCGCTTCGGCGCCATGCTGCGCGAATGGACGCTGGTGCCCGACCAGCTGGCCGACCTGTTCTATCGGGTGCAGCTGCGCCCGCCGCCGGATGACGGGATCACGGCGCCGATCGGGGCCGCGGTCGATGGTGGCGGCCTCGCCTCCGACTTCCTGGAGGGCCTGGGCGACGAGCCGGCGCCCCCGGCACCGGCCAGCACGGCGCCGCGCGACCTCGCCGCGATGTTCGCCGAGGCCGCACTCGAGGAATTTTCCGACCGGGTGCAGGCGTTCGCCGACTCGACCGAGGCGGAATCCTGGTTCCGGCTCGACCGGCCCAGTGCCGCCACGCTCGCCGCCGAACTGCTGCTGGCGGTGCGGCGGCTTGATCTGCGCGGCCGGCTTGGCGAGAGGATCCGCACCGACCTCGCCTTCGTGAAGGGGGTGAACGAACGGCTGATGCGCCCGGCGATGCTCGCCGCCGATGCGCTGGGCGGCTTCGTCGCCGGCCTCGGCTTCGATGCCGTGCCCGAGGATCGCCGCCCGAAGGCAGGGCGCGAGCAGCGGCCGATCTTCCGTGCCCGCACCGCCGACGACGACATGCCGGCGCTTGGGCCGACGCCCGAGGCGTGGGATGCGGCCTTCACGCTCGACTGGGCCACCGGCTTCGTACGGCTCACCGAGGACAATGCGCGCGGCACCGAGACCGACGCGGTCGACCTCGCCGCCAATGCGGCGCTGGGCAGGATGCTCGCCACGCTGAAGTCCGGCAGCTGAAGGCAGCCGGGCGGTGGCGATCTCGGTCAGCGCCGTCAACGCACCGGGCCAGCCGCCCGGGCACGCGCTGATCCGCTTCCAGGGCCTCGCGGCCGCACCCGCCGATCCGCGCTTCCGGATCACGCGCGAGGGCTACCCCACCGCCAATCTCGGGCCCGGCGGCTGGCAGGTCGAACCGCACACGCTGGCCGGCACGCTGACCAGCACAGTTGAGGGTACGGCGGCCGGCATTGCACTCCTGATCGGCCCGGCCGTGACGCGCTGGCTGGAGCCGGGGCCGGTAACCTTCCAGCTCGCGCACCAGCCGCGCGTGCCGCTGTTCTGGCCCGACGACATCGCCCCCTATGACGGCCCATGGCCACCGCCCGACCTCGTGCCCCCGCCGCCGCCGAAGCCCGAACCGGAGGCAAGAAGGGTCGAGGAGAAGCCGCCGGCGCAGCCGGAGCCGGTCCGGAAGGTGGAGGCGCCGGTCGCGATCGACCCGCCGCCAGCACCACCGCCGATCCCGCCGACACCCGGCACGCCCTGGGCGATGATTAGCCTCGTCGTGCTGCTGCTGGCTGCCGGCGGCATCGGCGGCGCCTGGTGGATCGGCTGGCTTTCGCCGCTCACCTGCCGCCTCGCCGCCATCGACTGCCCGCCGCCGCCCGCGCCCATCCCCGCGCCCACCCCCGCGCCCACCCCGGCACCGACGCCCACGCCGGCACCGGCACCGGCCCCCACTCCGGTGCCGGGCTGGCCCGACTCCTCCGATGGGCTCAGCCTGCGCGACGTGGTGGCGCGCGCGCCGAACGCGGAAGGCATCCTGGCGGCGGCGCTGCGCCGCCAGCAGCAGGGGCGGCACGACGATGCGCTGGTGCTGTTCGAGGAAGCAGCCGAACGCGGCGTCGCGCGGGCGATGACCGCGCTGGCGCGCCTCTACGATCCGGTCGATTTCCACCGCGGCGAGCCCTTTGCCTCGCCCGATCCTCGCCAGGCGGCGCGCTATTATCGCGACGCGGTGCGCGCGGGCGATGCGGCGGCGGCACCGCTTCGCCAGCGCCTGCGCGAATGGCTGCAGCAGCAGGCGGCGGCCGGCAACACCACCGCCCAGGATGCGCTTCAGGAGTTCTGGCCATGATCGCGCGCCTGTTCGCGCTGCTTTGCCTTTGCGTACTGCTGCCGCTTGCCGACGGCCACGCCCAGGCGCGCCAGCCGCTGACCGTGCCAGGCAAGCAGAGCCTCTATCAGCGCGTGATCACCCGGCCCGGTGCCGAACTCGCGCGGCAGCCCGGCGCTGCCGGCCAGCCGGTGCCCGGGTTCTCGGTGTTCTACGTCTATGCCCGCCAGGGCAACGCGATCGAGGTCGGCGAGGCCGCCGATGGCCGGATCGCCGGCTTCATCCCGGCCGACAAGGCGATCGACTGGCGCCACACCATGATCGCAGCCTTCACCAACCCGGCGGGGCGCGAGCCTGCGATGTTCCTGCGGGACGAGACGGTTGCGCGCGATGCCTGGAACGCGCCCGACCGCGCCGCCCGCGGCGCCGCGTTCCGCCGCCAGGCGATGTCGGGCCAGCCGGGCGAGGTGGTGGCGCTGGAGCCCGAGGCCTGGGTCGATATCAGCCGCCAGTTCTACCTGCTGCCCATCCTGTCGGCGACCCGGCTCGACCCGACGCCCGGCGAGCCGGCGACCATGCTCTCCGTGATCTCGGCACCCGCACAGCCGACGCCGCCACCGCCCGCTGCGGATGCGCTGCGCAACTTCAAGGGTGCGGTGGTGTTCGTGGTCGACACCTCGATCAGCATGCAGCCCTATATCGACCGCACCAAGCAGGTGATCGAGCGCGTCGTCGCGCGCATCGGCGATACCGTGGTGCGCGACAATTTCCGCTTCGGCCTGGTCACCTTCCGCGACTTCGTCACCGGGCGCGAGCCGGGCGACTATGTGGTGCGGGTGGTCTCGCCGCCGTCGCTTTCCGACCCGCCCGACGCGATCCTGTCGCGGATGGCGCCGGTGGCCGAGGCACGCAGCAGCAACGACGATTTCGACGAGGATCCGCTGGCCGGCATCAAGGCCGCTGCCGAGCTCGACTGGACCCCGTTCGCCGGCCGCTACATCGTGCTGATCACCGATGCCGGCGGGCGCGAGCCGCCCGACCCGAAATCCGCCACCGGGCTGTCGATGGAGGATGCCAACACCTTCGTGCGCGAGACCGCCAAGGCGGCGCTGTACGCGATCCACCTGCGCACCCCGGAAGGGCGAACCAACCACGCCAAGGCGGAACGCCAGTACCGCCAGCTGACCCAGTTCCCCGGCACCGCGCCGCTCTATTTCCCGGTTCCGGAAGGGCGGGTGAACGATTTCGGCGAGATCGTCGACCAGCTCACCGATGCCATCCTCCAGCAGGTCGCCAACGCCGTCGGCCGCCCGATCGCTGGCCTGCGCCCCGGCGGCCACGGCCAGGCCCAGCAGCGGCTTGCCGAGCAGACCCAGATCGTCGGCAACGCCATGCGCCTTGCCTATCTCGGCCGCGCCAACGAGACCGCCGCCCCCGACGTGCGCCACAGCGTGGTGATGGACGAGGACTGGACCGACCCCAGCCCCGCCCGCCGGCCGCTGGAGGTGCGCGTGCTGCTGACCCGCAACCAGCTCAGCGACCTTGCCGCGACGGTCGGCGCGATCGTGGAATCGGGCAATGCCGGCAGGCTCGCGCCGGAAACCATGTTCCAGCGTCTGCGCGGCGCGATGGCCGCCGTCACGCGCGATCCGCGGCGCATCCGCGAGTTCCAGCGCCTGTCCGGCGCGTTCGGCGAGTTCCTGGAAGACCTGCCCTACCAGAGCCAGATCATGGAGATCACCGAGGACCAGTGGCTGAACATGGGTGCCGGCGAACGCCGCACCATCCTGAACGCGCTGTCCTCGAAACTGCGCCTTTATGAGGAGTTTGCCCGCCAGCCGTCGCTGTGGGTCAGCCTCGACCGCGAACGCAATCCGGGCGAGCAGATGTATCCGGTGCCGCTTTCGGCGCTGCCCTAGACAGCGGCGATGGCGGCCGCGCCTGCGCTTGCGATCGCGGATGCGGCGAAGCGCCGGGGCAGCGGCGCCGGCGGCGGCTTCGCGCTCCGGATCCCCGCCTTTGAGGCCGCCGCCGGCGAGGCGATCGCGGTCACCGGCCCTTCCGGTTCGGGCAAGTCGACGCTGCTCGATCTGCTGGCGCTGGCGCTGAAGCCCGATGCGGCCGGCCGGTTCGAGGTTGCCGGCCACGATGCCGGCCTGCTGTGGCGCGAGGCACGGCTCGATGCGCTCGCGGCACTGCGCGCGAGCCATTACGGCTATGTGCTGCAACAGGGCGGGCTGCTGCCCTTCCTAACCGTCCGCCAGAACATCCTGCTGCCGCAGCGCCTGGCGGGGCGGCCCGATGATGCGCACGCCGAGGCGCTGGCCGCCCGCCTCCAGATCGCCGACGAGCTCGACCGCAAGCCCGCTTCGCTGTCCGTCGGCCAGCGCCAGCGCGTCGCGATTGCGCGGGCACTCGCGCACCGGCCGGCGATCGTGCTGGCCGACGAGCCGACCGCCTCGGTGCATCCGGAGATGGCCGACACCATCCTTGCCCTGCTGGTGGGCGCGGCGCGCGCTTCAGGGGCGGCGCTGGTGCTGGCCACGCACGACCCGAGCCGCGCCCGGGCGGCGGGCTTCACCCTGCTGGCACTTGCCACCTCGCGCGAGGATGGCGGCGCGGTTTCCGTGCTGGAACGGCGATGAGGCAGCTCGGCCTCGGCCTCAGGCTGGCGCTGGCCGACCTTCTGCACGAACGCGGCCTCGCGCTGACCGCCGCACTCGCCTGCGCTGCCGTGCTGGCGCCGCTGATCGTGCTGTTCGGGCTGAAATCGGGCGTGATCGCCGGCCTGCGCGCCGAGCTGGTGCAGAACCCCCGCGCGCGCGAGATCGTGAACACGCAGAACCGCGGCTTCGATGCCGCCTGGTTCGCGGCCGAGCGCGCCCGCCCCGAGATCGCCTTCATCGTGCCGCGCACCCGTACGCTCTCCGGCATCGGCAATGTCGAGATCCCCGGCCGGCCCGGCGAGACGGTGCGCGCCGAGCTGATCGGCACCGCACCGGGCGATCCGCTGCTTGCCGGCCTGCCGCAGCCCGACGGCAGCGGCGTCGTGCTCTCGTCTGCGCTGGCGGCGCGGCTGGGTGTTGCCGGGCCGGAGGCGCTGTCGCTCCGCATCGTGCGGATCATGGACGGAAGGCGCGAAACCATGGTGCTGGCGGTGCGGGCACTTGCCATCGCGCCACCGGCCGCATTCGGGCGCGAGGGACTGTTCATCGCCCTGCCGCTGCTGCTGCTGGCCGAGGATTTCCAGGACGGGCTGATCGGCCCCGATGCCCGCACGCCGGCGATCGCAGACGCCGCCCGCCAGTACGCCGGCTTTCGCCTGTATGCGCGGCGGCTGGAGGACGTGCCGGCGCTCGATGCTGCCTTCCGCCGCGCCCATATCGAGGTCGCCACCCGGGTCGAGGAGATCGCCGGCCTGCTTGGCCTCGATCGCAACCTGACGCTGCTGTTCACCACGGTCGCGGCGCTTGGGGGTGCCGGCTACCTGGTTTCGCTCGCGCTGTCGCTGTGGGCCAATGTCGCGCGCAAGCGGCGCGAGCTCGCGCTGCTGAGGCTTTCCGGCCTGTCGGCGGCGGGGCTTGCCGCCTTCCCGATCACCCAGGCCGCCATCACGGCCGCCGCCGGCAGCGCGCTTGCGGCAGCCCTTGCGCTCCTCGTCGCTTCGTTCGTCAATCGCCAGAATTTTGGTACCCGCGCGGAGGAGTTCCCGGTGTGTCTGGTCCTGCCCGAGCATCTTGCCTCTGCTGCCGGCGCCACGCTGGCGGGTGCGATGCTTGCCGCCCTGGTCGCCGGCCTGCGCGCCGCACGGGTGCAGCCGGCCGAGGGCATCCGCGAATGATCTTTCGGCTTCCCGCGCTTTCCTGAGCCCCAGCATGGCAATCGAGATGGAGCTCACGCACCAGAGCGGGCTTCGCAGCGTCGGCTATCTGGGCTTTTCCTGGACGTCGTTGTTCTTCGGCGGGCTGCCGGCCGTCTTCCGCGGCGACTGGCTCGGGTTCCTGGTGTTCTTTGGGATTGCTGCGGCCACGGCGGGCATCGCCGTCCCCGTGCTTTGGCTGCTGTGGCCGTTCTACTACAACAGGTGGCATGCGCGCCGGCTGGTCGAACGCGGCTATGAGATCACGGGCGCGATCGACCTGGAAGCCGCGCGTCGGCGCGTGCTGGGCTGAGCTGCCATGACCAAGCGAACCCTTCCCCTGGTGGCCGCGGCACTGTCCGTCGTCGCCTTCCCCGCCCTGGCCCAGGCGCCCGCCGCCTGGCCGGAGGCCGCCTACAACCCGAAGCCGGAGCAGGGCGACCTGGTGCTGCCGATTCCCTGCGGCGGCTCGATCGCTTTCCGCGCGATCGCGGTGCCGGTCGGCCAGGGCGCGCTCGATGACCGACCGGTGACGCTCGGCACCGCCGATTCCGACACCGACTATGTCGAGGGCCTTCGACGGAACTTCCTGGCTGCCCCGTTCCCGCAGGCGCGGGGCGGGCGGGTGTTCTACCTGGGCAAGTACGAGATCACTGCCGAGCAGTATGCGGCGGTGATGAACCCTGCCTGCCCGGCGCCCTCGGATGCCGGCCGCGTGCCGGCCGCGCGCGTCGCCTGGAGCGATGCCGTTGCCTTCACCGCGAAACTCTCGGAATGGCTGCTGAAGAACGCGCGCGCCCGCCTGCCGACGGAGGACGGCGCCACCGCCTTCGCGCGGCTGCCCACGGAAGCGGAATGGGAGTTCGCCGCACGCGGCGGCGTTGCCGTCAGCGAAGGCGAGTTCAGCTCGCCGCTGCCGCCGATGTCGGGCGAGCTCGCGCGCTATGCCTGGTTCCAGGGGCCGCAATCGGCGGGCGGGCGGCTGCGGCCGGTCGGCCGGCTGGAGCGGAACCCGCTCGGCCTCTACGACATGCTGGGCAATGTCGCGGAATGGACGCTGGAGCCGTTCCGGCTGAACCGTGTCGGCCGGCCGCACGGGCTGGCCGGCGGCGCGGTGGCGCGCGGCGGCCATTACCAGACCGACGAGAGCCAGATCAGCTCGGCGCTGCGCGTCGAACTGCCGCTGTACGGGCAGAGCGGCGAGCCGCTGCGGCTGCCGACCATGGGAATGCGCGTCGCACTCGGCGCGGTCGTCACCACCTCGGAGCGGGCCGGCGAGGCCTTCCGCCAGGCGTTCGCCGCCGAAAGCGGCCGTGCCGAACGGGCCGCCAACGATCCGGCGACGCTGCTTGCCGAACTCGCGCGCACGCTGCCCGACCCGGCCCAGCAGCGCGGCGTTGCCGCCGCGCAGGCGGCGCTTGAGCAGGCGACGGCGGAGCGCCGCCAGGCCGCCGCGCTGGCGATGCGCCAGCGCATCGTCAGCATCGCCAACGTCGCACGCAACATCGCGCGCGCCAACCGTACCATCGATGTCTATGCGACGCTGCGCGACTATATCGGCAACGACGTGCCGATCCCCGACGACCCGGTGAAGGCGCGCGTGCAGCGCGCGATCCGCGACCGGCTCGATTCCGCGGTCCGCAACGAGGAGCCGGCGGTGGTACGCGCGATCCTCGACGACTACGTCGTTCTGGTGAAGCAGGCGGCCGAGGCGCCGGGCGCCACCGCGCCGTTCGTGAAGGAGCAGGGCGAGATCGTCGCCCGCGAGATGGAAGCCCGGCGCGCACACCCGCTGCTGCTGGAGCTGGTGTTTTTGGCCACCCAGCACATCGAGCTGGCGCTGCGCCGCCCACCCGCGCTGCCGCCCCTCGCCGACATCGAGGCGCACATCATGCGCCGCGCCGACGAGGTGGCGCGGCGGACCGCACCACGGTAGCGCGACGTCCTGCATGGACGGCGCCCACGCCCACGCGACGCCGAAGCATGGGCAGGGTCATCGGCGACGCCCGTGCGCTTTCGCCGCGCGCTGATCGCGCAGGGCCTGGACCGGCAGATGTTCGACGCGCCGACCGGGCGGTTCACGGCGCATGTCGACGCCGATGCCGACACTGCGCTGGTCGAGCCGATGTAGGTCGCACCAGCGAACGTGCATCACGGGCGCGAGGGGCCGGTCGCACTGCCCGACGCCCCGGGCGATGTGTTCGCCGACGGTGCCTGTCGCGGGCAGCCCCCCGCGCAGCAACACACCCGCGCAAAGGGCTCCTCAGTCAGCGCTCACTGATATCAGCGGCACGAGTTCTTGACTCGTGCCGAGGCCACCGGAGGCGGCGGCCTGCGCCGAAGGGCCAGCTCAGGGCCAGCTCTACGTCGCCGCCCGCACCTTGCGCACCAGGTGGCGCAGCGCCGATGGCGTCCGGGGATCGCCAAGGCCAGGCTCGTGCGCGGCCCGCCAGGCATTGCCCACCGTCCGTCCACGCATCCGCAGGTTGCGCACGAAATCGTGGTTGGGGTTGAGCTTCGAGGCGAAGCCCAGCTTCGCCATCCCGGCATCGTCGGCGATCCGGTGCAGTCGCACCCGCTTCTTGTGCGGAAGCAGCCCCTGCGCCACCAGGTCGTTGGTACGCTCGATCGCGCGCACCTCCATCAGCAGGGCGGCGTTGAAGGCGATCTCGTTCACCCGGTCGATGATCGCGGTGGCGGTGCGTGGCGGCGAATCGGTGCGCTCCAGCGGGTTGATGGCAACGATCAGGATGTCGGCGGCGTGCCCGATCAACGGCTCCAGCGCCGGGTTGCCAAGGAACCCGCCATCCCACATCCAGCCGTGCTCGGTGTGCACCGAGGGGAACAGCTGCGGCACGCAGGCACTGGCCAGCAGCGCCGCGGGCGTCACCGGCGGCATCGGGTTCTGCGCGGCATCGCCGGGCACGGGGGGCGAGGCGAACAGCGCGCGCTCGGTCCGCTCGATCTGGGTTGCGCAGACATAAAGCGCCGGCTCGCGCCCCGGCAGCGCCAGCGCATCGAGGTCGGGCAGCACCTGGGCGACCACGCGGGCCAGCGCCGCCCCGGTCAGCCCCAGCGTGTAGGGCGAGAACATCTGCGTGGTGAAGGCGGTGGCCAGCGCAAGCGGCGTCGTGTCGATGTTGAAATCCATCGCGATGCCCACCGGCAGCGCGGTGAACGGATTGACGAACCGCGCCTCGGCGACCACGGTGTCCCACAACAGTTCGAGCCGCCGGCGCGCCCCCGATGGCCCGTCGATCAGGCCGGCGGCAAGTGCCGCGGCGTTCAGCGCCCCGCCCGAGGTGCCGCTGACCGCGACGATGCGGATCACGCCCTCCTCCTCGGCCTGAAGCAGGCTCTCCAGCACGCCCCAGCCGAACGCGGTGTGGGTGCCGCCGCCCTGAAGCGCCAGCGCCACCGGCACCGGTTCGGATTTTTTCGCGCGCGGAGGGCGTACGGCGTGTGGCATCGGCGAACCCTATCAGCGGCGCGTGGCCGGTAGGAAGCGCCACCGCACTGGCGCGCTTCGGGCCGGCGGGAGAGACTGGCGCGCATGTCCGATCTCGCGCTGCTGTCCGCCACCGACCTGCCGTGCCGCTACCGCAGCCGCGCGTTGAGCCCGGTCGAGGTGGCCGGCGCCGTGCTCGCCCGCATCGCCCTTCTCGAGCCTGCCATCAACGCCATGGTGCTGGTGGACGAGGAGGGCGCGCTGGCGGCGGCCCGCGCGAGCGAGGCGCGCTGGGCACGCGGTGCCCCGATCGGCCCGCTGGATGGCGTGCCGGCGACGGTGAAGGACCTGGTCGACCTCGCCGGTTTTCCCACCCGGCGGGGCAGCCTGGTCACCGACGCTACCCCCCGCGCCGAGGATGCGCCGTCGGTCGTGGCACTGAAGCGTGCCGGCGCGATCATTGTCGGCAAGACCACCACCACCGAGTTCGGCTGGAAGTCGCCCGGCGACTGCCCGCTGACCGGCATCACGCGCAACCCGCGCAATCTCCTGCACACGCCGGGCGGCTCCTCGGCCGGCGCCGGCGCTGCCGCGGCGGCGGGATACGGGCCGCTGCATATCGGCACCGACGCCGGCGGCTCGATCCGCATTCCCGCTGCGTGGTCGGGCGTGGTCGGCGTCAAGCCGAGCTTCGGGCGCGTGCCGCAATGGCCGCTCGGCGCATTCGGCCCGGTCGCCGTCGCCGGCCCGATGGCACGCAGCGTCACCGACGCGGCGCTGATGCTCTCCGCCATGGCCGGCTTCGACTGGCGCGACCCGTTCAGCCTGCCCGACCCGCCGCGCGACTTCGCCGCCGGCACCGAGGCCCCGGTCGAGGGGATGCGCGTGGGTATCCTGCGCCGCCCGGGGTTCGACGCGCCGGCCGCGCCAGGCATGTGGGCGGCGGTCGAGCGCGCGGCCGAAGCCCTGCGCCGCCAGGGCGCGCGGGTGGCGGAGGCGGCCGTCGAACTCCCCGACACAAGGAACATCTTCTCGCGCGTGTGGGGGCTGGCGCTGGCCCGGCTTGCCGAGCTGGTGCCGCCGGACCGGCATCACGAGCTCGACCGCGGCATCCTGCGGGTGCGCGATATTGCGCATGCGGCACCGCCCACCGCCTATCTGGAAGCCGAGGCGATGCGGGTCGAGGTCGCGCATCGGCTGGCGGGGCTGCACGCAGGCGGCGTCGACGTACTGCTCTGCCCCTGCGTGCCCGATGTCGCGCCGCGCGCCGATGCGCCTCTCGATCGCCCGGAGGAGCTGCTGTGGAACGCCTGGGCGCCCTGGACCTTCATCTTCAACCTGTCGCGGGCGCCGGCGGTCAGCGTGCCGGCCGGGCTGGATGCGAACGGCCTGCCGCTTGCCGTGCAGGTCGCGGCCCCGCTTTACCGCGACGACCTGGCGCTCCGCGCAGCCCGCGCGATCGAGCGTGGCCTTGGCGTGCTTGCCGCCGCCGAGCCTTCCTGAGCGCCGCGCGCTGCGGCTAGGCTTTGCCGCATGAGAAGCTGGGAACGCCGCATCGCCTGCTCCGCGCCGGACAGCAGCGGCAGCGCCGATGCGCCGCAAACGGTCAACGACGCGCTAAAGATGAACCTGTCGCCTACCGTCAATGCGGTCTTCGGGCGCGCGGCGGCCGAGGCGGTGGCCGACCAGGCAGGCATGGTCGGATTGCGCCACCTGATCCTGGGCGCACTGCAGCTGGGCGAGACCGAGACGGTTCCCGGGTCAACCGCACCGCAATTCGCTGCCGCGTTCGTGCGGGCCGTGCGCGCCGCCACCGCACGGCAGGATTTCACCGAGGCGCTGCGCGGCGCCGATGTTAAGGGCGGGTTCGAGGCGCCGTTCTCGCCCATGGCGCAGGCAGCGATCGCCCAGGCCCGCCTGTTCGCCCGCCTTGCTTCTGGCGAGGATTTCCTGGCCGCCCGGCACCTGATCATGGCGCTGACCTTCCCGCTGCGCCCCGGGCTGCGTGCCGCGACCAGGCGCGTCTGGCAGACGCGCTGGCAGCTCGACCCCGAGGTGCTGCGCCCGGCGCTGATCGATGCGATGGAGCGCGAGATCGCCGCGCGCGAGGGCAATGGCCGGCCGGAGGATCGCACCGCCTGGCAATCGCTGTTCGGCACGCGGCGCGATACGCCCGCCTTCGCCCCCGATGCCGCCGCGCCCGCCCGCATCGATCCCCTGGGCCATGCCGAGGACGCCCGGCGCATCGCCGAGCTCGCCTGCCTCAAGGCAAACGAGCCGCCGATGGCGATCGCGCTGTTCGGCGACTGGGGCTCAGGCAAGTCCACGTTCATGCGCCGCCTGCAGGAGGCGGTGGACGACATCGCTGCCACCTGGCGCGACGAGGCCGACAAGGCACCGTTCTGCACCCAGGTCGCGCAACTGCGCTTCAATGCCTGGACCTATGCCGACGCCAACCTCTGGGCGAGCTTCGCCGTCGCGATCTTCGGCGGCCTGCGCGCGGAAGTGGGGCGCATCGTCGGTGCCAGCCAGCCCAGCGCCTACGACGACCTGATGGATGCGATCGCCGCCGCCAACGGCCGCGCGACCGCGATCGATTCCGGCGCCGCTGCCGCGATCGACGCGCTCGACAAGGACATCGCGAAAACCGAGACGAAGATCGCCGATGCCAGCCGCCGCCTGCAGCGAGGATTGCAGGGCGAGGC
>JADYYZ010000144.1 GCA_020853405.1 Acetobacteraceae bacterium | reverse complement strand
GATCACCGCGGTGATCGGCCCGAACGGCGCCGGCAAGACCACGGTGTTCAACTGCGTCACCGGCTTCTATCGCCCGACCGCGGGCAGCATCACCTGCCAGCACGCCGATGGCGCGCGCCACCGGCTCGACCGTCTGCCCGGCCATCGCATCAACAGCCAGGCGCGGGTTGCCCGCACCTTCCAGAACATCCGCCTGTTCTCCGGCATGACGGTGCTGGAGAACCTGCTGGTGGCCCAGCACCGAAAACTGGCCCCCGCCGCCCGAATGGTCGGCCTGCCCGGCTACGCCGCGGCGGAACGCGATGCGATCAGCCGCGCCACCCAGTGGCTGGAGCGGATCGGCCTGATCGACCGCGCCGACATCGCCGCCGCCGCGCTCCCCTATGGCGCGCAGCGGCGGGTCGAGATCGCACGCGCGATGTGCACCGACCCCGTGCTGCTCTGCCTCGACGAACCCGCCGCCGGCCTCAATCCGCGCGAAAGCGAGGAACTGAACGCGCTCTTGCAGGACATCCGCACCGGCGGCACGTCGCTGCTGCTGATCGAGCACGACATGAGCGTGGTGATGCGCATCTCCGACCACGTCGTGGTGCTGGATTACGGCAAGCGCATCGCCGACGGCCCGCCCAGGGCGGTGCAGGCCGACCCGAAGGTCATCGCCGCCTATCTGGGCGAGGAGGATATCGAGGTCACGGCGCCATGAGCCTGCTCGCCTTGCAGGATGTGACCGCCGCCTATGGCAGCATCGTCGCGCTGCGCGGGGTCGAGCTGCATGTCGATGCCGGCGAGATCGTCGCCCTGATCGGTGCCAACGGCGCCGGCAAATCGACCCTGATGATGACGATCTGCGGCCAGCCCCGCCCGCGCGAAGGGCGGGTCGTGTTCGACGGGCAGCAGATTTCCGGGCTGCCGACGCACATGATCATGCGGATGGGCATCGCGCAGTCGCCGGAAGGCAGGCGCATTTTCCCGCGCATGACGGTGCTGGAGAACCTGAAACTCGGCGCCGAACTTGCCGATCCCGCCCGCTATGCGGAGGATCTGGCCCGCATCTTCGCGATGTTCCCGGTGCTGGAACGGCGCCAGGCGCAGCGCGGCGGCACGCTTTCCGGCGGCGAACAGCAGATGCTGGCGATCGGGCGGGCGCTGATGAGCCGCCCGCGCCTGCTGCTGCTGGACGAGCCCTCGCTCGGGCTCGCACCGCTGGTGGTCAAGGCGATCTTCGGCGCGATCCGCGAGCTGAACCGGACCACCGGGCTTACCGTGCTGCTGGTCGAACAGAATGCCTGGCACGCGCTCCGGCTCGCGCACCGCGGCTACGTGCTGGTGAACGGCAGGATCACCATGGAGGGGGCGGGTGCCGAGCTGCTGGCCAGGCCCGAGGTGCGGCAGGCCTATCTCGGCGGGCACCAGTCGGCCGCCGGCGGCTGAGGGTGCGAAGCTGAAACCTTCGCGCGCCCGCGATCAGGCGCGCCGTCTGGTGTGGTCCTCCGCCCCGGCAGGGCGAAGCGCGGTCACGAGTTCGCCCGCCACGCGCCCGACCAGGCCGGCGAACGTGCCGACCCAGGCCAGCACCGCGACGATCACGAAATAGCGTGGGATCTCGGCCAGGAACGGCAGCTCGAGCGCGCGCGACAATTGCAGCGTGCCGGTGGTGTACATGCCCAGCGGGAACACCATTCCCCAGAAGGTCGGCTCGTAGATCAGCGGGTCGCGCTTGACCAGGTAGCGCCACAGCGTGAGCGCGATCAGCAGCGGGATCCACCAGGTCGCCGCCGCCCAGAAGAACATCGTGAAGCCGCGCAGGTACGGGATGAAGCCCGCCAGCACCGGCCAGCTGTCGCGCCGCATCAGCAGGATCGACCCGGCCAGCGTGGTGATCGCGACCGCGCCCATGTTGATCCAGTAGGGCGGGCTGAAATCCCTGCTGGACAGCGGCACGAAGGTCAGCCGGTAGAAGATCAGGGGAATGATCGCGAGATACAGCATGCAGCCGATCATGAAGAAGGCGAGGCACAGGAACTGCTCCACCTCCGACGGCGGCGCACCGGCCGCGAGCGTTCCCTTCAGCACCACCACCGACTGCGTCGCGACCGCGGCGATCAGCCAGGCACCGTTGATGCCCGAGGCGAGCGTGGGCTTGCGGCTGCGGATCGTCACCGCGGTGAAGAACGCATACATCACCACGCACCACAGCCCGAGCCCCAGGTACCAGAGCACGTCCGCGATGCCCGGGGCATTGCCCACGACCACCGTCTGGGTCCCCAGCACGCAGGTTCCGGCGACCACCGTGAAGAAGCCGGGCGCGCGCTGGTGGTTGGAGAGATCGCGCACCACATGGCCGGGAAACAGCACGAGCCGCAGCAGCGTGAGGGTGCAAAGCACCAGGTAGCTGAGCCAGGCGATGCCAAGCAGGGGCACGGCGATCCAGTGATGCCCGAGCAACGTGTTGGCGATCGAGACGACCCCGGTCGCCATCACCAGCGCGAAATACCCGGGGAAAAGGTCGCGCGCCGCGTGCGCCACCAGCAACGAGACCCTGCGGGCGGCGCGAAACTCTGATCGCATGGGCTGCATGGCCTGCCTCCGCCGATTTGCCGGCCGCGCCGGTCAGCCGCCCGTCAGGATCGAGATTTCCAGGAATACGGCAAGCAGCGTGGCATTGACCGCCCAGGCGACGGTCAGCAGGCGGGCGATCTCCTGCCAGGGCGAAGCCGCCCGCCGGGCGCAGCGCCAGACCGACGGCAGCAGCCATGCGTTGTAGAGGCAGAGCACGACCAGCAGTACCTGCTCGAGGCCGCGGCGCCCCATTGCCATCGCGGCAACGAACAGTGCCGCCAGCACCATGCTGGTCAGCACGCCGTAGAGCCAGAAGACCTTGGCCAGCGGGGCCTGGCCGAACCAGGCGCGGATTTCGGGGCCGAAGAAGGCAAGCAGCAGCTGGCCGGCAAGGCACGACAGCGGGCGGTTCTGAGGGCGGTCGGTTCGCAGCCACGCCATTCTTCATGATGCGCCGGTTCGGCCCGCGGCGCCATGGTCTTGCGCCATCCCGGGCACGCCGGGCTGCCCGCTTCTGCCTGGCACCCGGTCGCCCGGAGCTTTCTGGCCGGCAGGTTACGGTTCGGACATCCGCGCTTTGCCGCTTTCGCAATCCCTCGGCCCCGGCTAGGTTTCCCGCCGTCCCGCCACTCCCCGGGCAACGGTGGGGGCGGGTTCCCGAGGCAACCCAACTGGGAGAACCAGAATGCTGCGTAGGACTCTCGCGCTGGCTGCCGTCGCGGCAGCCGCGCTGACCGCGCCGGGCCTTGCGCAGGCCCAGATCCGCATTGCCACCGCCGGCCCGATGACCGGGCAGTATGCGTCGTTCGGCACGCAGATGAAGAACGGTGCCGAAATGGCGGTGGCCGATATCAATGCCGCCGGCGGCCTGCTCGGCCAGCAGGTGGTGCTGGAGATCGGCGACGATGCCTGCGACCCGCGCCAGGCAACGTCGGTCGCCAACCAGCTGGCGGCGCGCCGCGTGCAGATGGTGGCCGGGCATTTCTGCTCGTCCTCCTCGATCCCGGCCAGCAAGGTCTATCTCGAGGAAGGCGTGCTGCAGATTTCGCCGGCCAGCACCAATCCCCGCTACACCGATGACGGCGGCTGGAACACTTTTCGCACCTGCGGGCGCGACGACCAGCAGGGCAAGGTGGTCGGCGCCTTCCTGGCCCGCTCCTATGCCGGCCAGCGGGTGGCGATCCTGCATGACAACACCACCTACGGCAAAGGCATCGCCGACGAGACCAAGAAGGCGATGAACGCCGCCGGCCTGCAGGAGGCGATGTACCAGGCCTATGTGCCGGGCGAGCGCGACTACTCGGCGCTGGTCAGCCGGATGAAGCAGGCCAACATCAACGTCGTCTATTTCGGCGGCTACCACACCGAGGCCGGCCTGATCATCCGCCAGATGCGCGAACAGGGACTGAACGCGCTGGCGATCGGCCCCGACAGCCTGGTGACCGCCGAATTCTGGCAGATCACCGGCCCCGCCGGCGAAGGCACGCTGATGACCTTCGCCAGCGACCCGCGCAAGCGCGCCACCGCCGCCGAGGTGGTGGCCCGCTTCAAGGCCAAGGGCATCGATCCCGAGGGCTACACGCTCTACACCTACGCCGCGATCCAGGTCTGGGCGGAAGCGGTTCGCAAGGCCGGCACCACCAATCCCCGCCGGGTGTCCGAGGTGCTGAAGGCGCAGGGTCCGTGGAACAGCGTGCTCGGCCCGATCAGCTTCGACGCCAAGGGCGACGTGACGACGCCGGACTACGTGCTTTATGTCTGGCGCAGCGGCAACTACCAGGAGATGTGACGCACCACGTCTGATGGGGCGTTGCGTGGGCGCCGGGCGGATCACTTCCGCCCGGCGCCTTGCGTTTCAGGGGATGCGCCAGCGCGCGGTCGTGGTCACGGCAATGGCGCCGCCGCCGGCGCGCGTGCGACCAGCGCGGCAAACCCCGGTTCGGCCAGCGAGCCCAGCGAGGCCGCCGCGTCCAGCGCTTCCTGGTGCCTGCCCGACCGCGCCGCACGTTCCACCAGCTTGGCCTGGGCTGCCAGGTTCGCGAGCCCGTAATTAGCCGCGCTGCCGGCGATCGCATGCGCATCCTTGCCCAGCGCCTCGAAATTGCGCACCGCCGCCGCCTGGCCAAGCTGGCGCAACCGGGTGCGGAGCTCCGAGACGCAGGTCTCGACCAGCATCGCCACCGTCTCCGCGGGGAGCCCGCGTGCCATCCCGTCGAACGCCGCGTGGTCGAGGTCGGGCGGGCCTTCCGGCGCCGCCGGCGCATCCGGGACCGCCGGCGGCGCAGGCTCGGGGCCCGGTGCGGGTGCGGGCGCGGCTGCGGGCGCAGCACTCGCGGATGCTGCCTCGTCGGCGCGTGGCGCGCCGCTGGCGAATCGCGCCAGCGCCTCGAGCAGCATCGGGCCGGTAACCGGCTTTGCCAGGTGGCCGAGCATACCGGCCTGCAGGAACCGTTCGCGGTCGCCCGCCATCACGTTGGCGGTCAGCGCGACGATCGGGGTCCTGCCGGCCTGGCCCTCCAGCGCGCGGATCCGGCGCGTCGCCTCGATGCCGTCCATCTCCGGCATGAAGACATCCATGAACACGATGTCGTAGGGGCGCTCGTTCATCGCGGCGACCGCCTCGAAGCCGTTGCCGGCGACATCGACACGGTGCCCGGCACGCCGGAGCCAGGTGGCGGCAACCAGCTGGTTGGCCGGCGAATCCTCGACCAGCAGGACGCGCGCGCGCGAAGGCCCGCGCAGCGCCGGCCCGGCCTTCGAAGGGTCGGCCTGGCCACGCGCCGATGCCAGCGGGATGGTGAACCAGAACACGCTGCCGCCGGCCGGCCGATCGGCAACGCCGATCCGCCCACCGAACAGCTCGACCAGGCGGCGGCAGATCGCCAGCCCGAGTCCGGTGCCGCCGGTGTTGCGCCGATCGGGCGCCTGCAGCTGGCTGAACGGCAGGAACAGCTTGTCGCGTTCGGCCGCCTGGATACCGGGGCCGCTGTCGGCCACCGCGAAGCGGATCATCGCGCGCCCCGAGGAGAGGTCGCGCGTGACGGTCAGCACGACGTCGCCGCCCTGGCTGAACTTCACCGCATTCGACAGCAGGTTGATCAGCACCTGGCGCAGCCGGCCGGCATCGCTGAACAGCGCCGCCGGCAGGTCCTGTGCGACCCCCCACGAGAGCGCGATGCCGCGTTCCCTGGCGCTGGCGCGGAACAGGTCGATCACGCCGGCGACCAGCGGCTGCAGCGTGAAGTCGCCGGGTTCGAGCTCGAGCTTGCCCGCCTCGATCTTCGACAGGTCGAGGATGTCGTTGATGATGGCAAGCAGCGCCTCGGCGGCGTTGCGCGCGGTATCGACATACTGGCGCTGCTCGGTATCGAGCGGGGTGTCGGCAATCAGCCCCAGCGTGCCCAGCACGGCGTTCATCGGCGTGCGGATCTCGTGGCTGACCACCGCGACGAACGCCGATTTCGCGGCCGATGCCGCCTCGGCGAGCTCGCGCGACCGGCGCATCTCGGCCTCGGCGCGCTTGCGGTCGGTGATGTCGGAATAAAGCGTCACGAACCCGCCATCGGGCAGGTAGCGGCGGCGCATCTCGATGGTGCGGCCATCGGCGCGGGTGCGTTCGACCTGCACGAACTGGCCCTGGCGCACGCGCTCCATCCGCTTCTTGACTTCCTCCTCGACATCGACCTGGCCGAATTCGCCCGAGATCGCCTGCACGCGAATGATCGCCTCGTAGCTCACGCCCGGCTTCAGCACCCCGGGATCAACCCCGATCAGCTCGATGAACTGCTGGTTCCAGGTCACCAGCCGCAGGTCGCGGTCGAACACGCTGATGCCATCGCTCATGTTGACCAGCGTGGCTTCCAGCAGGTTCGACTTGGCATCGGCCAGATGCTTGGCAGCCCCGAGGCCGAGGTTCGCTTCCTCGAGCCCGCGGCGTTCGCGGCGCAGCTCCTCCTCGCGGATCTGGCGGCGGTTGATCTCGACCACCAGCAGCGCCAGCAGGAACGCCAGCGCGCCGCTGATCAGCAGCGTCACCAGCATCAGCGATCGCTCGCGCGTCACCAGTGCGCCCTGCGCCTCGTCCTTGCCGACGCCGACCAGCACCACCAGCGGCACCCCGGGAATGTGCTTGAAGGCCCAGATGCGCTGCACGCCGTCGCCCACGGGGTCGCCGCTCCAGGTGCCGCTGAGGGCGGCGCGGAACGAGGCGAACAGCGCTGTCGATGACAGGTCGTGGCCGATCGGCGTCGACAGCCGGCCGGCCTGGGCACGCACGATGCCATCGAGCCCCGCGATCACCACCGTGCTGTCGTGGCCCAGGATGATCTCCGGGCTGGCGCGGGTCAGCTGTTCGGGATTGACGCCAAGCACCAGGACGCCACCGAAACTGCCATCCGGATTGTTCACGCGCCGCGACAGGGTGATGATCGGCTGGCCGGTGATGCGGCCGATCATCGGCCTGCCGATGAACAGCCGCGACCCGTCGCCGACGGCGTGGGCGACGAAATAGTCGCGGTCGGAGAGGTCGACCGCCTGGTCCGGCGCCCCCCACATCGAGGCGATCAGGCGGCCATCCGGCCCCACCTGGTTCAGCGACGTCGCCAGCTCGGCCAGAACCGGCAGCCGCCCGCGCCAGCGCTCGACCGAGAAGCCGCGCCGGTCGGATTCGTAGTCGGCCGCCAGCACCAGCAGTGCCTGGTCGAGTGCGGCGAACGAGCGCCGCACCTTCTCGTCGAAGATCAGGGCAAGATTGGCGGCGTCGCGGCTGGCCTGGACCAGCGCCTGGCGCCGTTCCGAGGCGATCTGCTGGAGGTTGCCGAACCACAGCAGCGCGATCACCAGGAAGCCGCCCAGCAGGATCAGCCGCTGCAGGGCGCGCCGCGGTTCGGGCGCCGCCGACGGGTCACTGGCCGACTGCAGGTCCGCCGTATCGCGCATCACCGGATCCCGCGGGAAAAGACCAAGGCGGCGTCCACCTTCTTACGCATTCGCCGCCGCCAAGTCCACGCACGCCCAAGCCCCGCGCCCGGTCGCTTCGCTTGCGCCCGGTTTGCTTGCGCCCGGATCGCTTGCGCCCTCATCGCTTGCGCCCTGATCGCTTGCGCCCTGGCAGGCCGGGTGCTTTCTTCGAGACCTCGCGATTTCGTGTGGAGAGTCGAGGATCATGGCCAGGATCAAGGTGAAGACCCCCGTCGTCGAGCTCGACGGCGATGAGATGACCCGCATCATCTGGGGTTTCATCAAGGAAAGGCTGATCCTTCCTTATCTGGACATCGACCTGAAGTATTTCGATCTCGGCATCCAGTACCGCGACCAGACCGACGATCAGGTGACCGTCGATGCCGCCAATGCCATCAAGCAGTACGGCGTGGGGGTCAAGTGCGCGACCATCACGCCCGACGAGGCGCGCGTTAAGGAATTCGGGCTGAAGAAGATGTGGCGCAGCCCCAACGGCACCATCCGCAACATCCTCGACGGCACGATCTTCCGCGAGCCGATCATCTGCGCCAACGTGCCGCGCCTCGTGCCGCACTGGACCAAGCCGATCGTGGTCGGCCGGCACGCCTATGGCGACATCTATCGCGCCGCGGAAACCAAGATCCCCGGCGCCGGCAAGGCGACGCTGACCTGGACGCCGGCGGGCGGCGGCGCGCCGATCGCGCTCGAGGTCACCGACTTCAAGGGGCCCGGCGTGCTGATGGGCATGCACAACACCAACGCCAGCATCGAGGGCTTCGCGCACGCCTGCTTCAACTATGGCCTCGCCCGCGGCTATTCGGTCTATTTCAGCCACAAGAACACGATTCTGAAAGCCTATGACGGGCAGTTCAAGGACATCTTCCAGGCGGTGTTCGAAAAGGATTTCGCCAGCCGGTTCAAGGAAAAGGGGCTGGTCTATGAACAGCGCCTGATCGACGACATGGTCGCCAGCGCCCTGAAATGGGAGGGCGGCTATCTGTGGGCCTGCAAGAACTATGACGGTGACGTGCAAAGCGACATCGTCGCCCAGGGCTTCGGCAGCCTCGGCCTGATGACATCCGTGCTGCTGAGCCCCGATGGCAGCACGGTGGAAAGCGAAGCCGCGCACGGCACCGTCACCCGCCACTACCGCGAACACCAGAAGGGGCGCGAGACCAGCACCAACCCGATCGCCTCGATCTTCGCCTGGACGCGCGGGCTTGCCTATCGCGGCAAATTCGACGGCACCCCGGATGTGACGGCGTTCGCCGAGACGCTGGAGCGCGTCTGCATCGAGACGGTCGAGAGCGGGCGGATGACCAAGGATCTCGCGGTCCTGATCGGCCCCGACCAGCCCTGGCAGAACACCCAGGCCTTCCTGGCGCAGATCGACGAGAACCTGAAGGTCGCGATGGCGAAAGCCTGACCGGCACCGCGCGTACGGCGGCTTCCACGACGCCGGGGAGGACCTGCGATGGCGTGCGAAACGCCGGAACTGACGACGCTGGCCGAGGGCTTGCGCTTTCCCGAAGGCCCGGTGGTGCTGGCGGACGGCGCGATCGCCCTGGTCGAGATCGCGGCCGGCCGCGTCACGCGGGTCGGCACCGACGGCACGAAAAGCACCATCAGCG
>JADYYZ010000143.1 GCA_020853405.1 Acetobacteraceae bacterium | reverse complement strand
GCGCCCTTGCTGGCGCCCTTGCTGGCGCCCCCGCTGGCGCCGTCGCTGGCGCCGCCTTGCGCCTCGCCCTTCGGCACGAAACTCAGCGCCACGCCGTTCATGCAGAAGCGCTGGCCGGTGGGCGCCGGCCCGTCGGCGAAGACGTGGCCCAGGTGGCCGCCGCAACGGGCGCAATGCACCTCGGTGCGGACCATGAAATGGCTGCGGTCGGTGCTGGTGGCGACCGCGCCGTCGAGCGGGCGGAAGAACGAGGGCCAGCCGCAGTGGCTTTCGAACTTGGTGCCGCTCTCGAACAGCGGCGCGCCGCACCCGGCACACAGGAACCTGCCTTCGCGCGCCTCGCCGTTGAGCTGGCTCGAGCCGGCACGCTCGGTGCCGTGGCGACGCAGCACGCGATAGGCTTCGGCGCTGAGGCGGTCCTGCCATTCCTGGTCGGACAGGGTGAGCGGAAAGCCGGGGCTGTCAGCCTCGGGACCGGTGCTGGCCATGGGAGCTCCTGCGGGCGGCGGTGCCGGCTTCCAAGATGGTGTCGCGTGCTTGCGATGTCAGGCCCCGCAAGCGCCGATGTGCCCGCCGCCGCCGGCACCTCCAGCGGCGGACGCAACCCGGCCATTCATCGCGCCATCCCGTGCCGTTCGTTGACCTTTGCGCTGGCTTCCCGCCATGCTGGCCGCTTTCCCGGCATTTCGCCGGGAAAGGCCATGGAGCTGAGGTTTCCCCTGTGATCACCGCGCTGATGCCAACCTACAACCGCGCCGACCTCGCCTTCGAGGCGGGAGAGGGCGCCTGGCTGTGGACGGCCGATCAGCGACGTTACCTCGATTTCGGTTCCGGCATCGCCACCACCTCGCTCGGCCACGCGCACCCGCATTTGGTGGCCACGATCGCCGACCAGGCGGCGAAGGTGATGCATGTCTCGAACCTCTATCGCGTGCCACAGGCCGAGCGCCTGGCCGAGCGCCATGTCGCGGCGTCGTTCGCCGACAGCGTGTTCTTCTGCAACTCGGGCGCCGAGGCCAACGAAGGCATGGTCAAGGCGGTGCGCAAGGCGATGGCCGAGACCGGCCGGCCCGAAAAGTTCCGGATGATCACCTTCGAGGGCGCCTTCCACGGCCGCACGCTGGCGATGCTGGCGGCCACCGGCAACGAGAAGTACCTGGCCGGCTTCGGCCCGAAGGTCGAGGGGTTCGACCAGATCCCGTTCGGCAACCTGAACGCGCTGCGCGACGCGATCGGCCCGCACACCGCCGGCGTGCTGCTGGAACCGGTGCAGGGCGAGGGCGGCGTGCGCCCGGCCAGCCTCGACTTCCTGCGCGGCGTGCGCGCCGCCTGCGACGAGTTCGGCATCCTGCTGGCGCTCGACGAGGTGCAGTGCGGCATGGGCCGGTCGGGCAAGCTCTGGGCGCACCAGCGGGCCGGCATCGAACCCGACGTGATCAGCGCCGCCAAGGGCATCGGCGGCGGCTTTCCGCTGGGCGCGATCCTGGCGAAGGAGCACGTGGCCAGGCACCTGAAGCCGGGCACCCACGGCACCACCTATGGCGGCAGCCCGCTTGCCTGCGCCGCCGGCAACGCCGTGCTCGACGTGATGCTCGCCCCCGGCTTCCTGGAGTCGGTCGATCGCGTCGGCCGCCATCTCTGGCGCGGCCTGCTGGGGCTGAAGCAGCGCCACCCCGGGCTGGTCGAGGACGTGCGCGGCGCCGGCCTGCTGCTGGGCGTCAAGCTCGCCGACGGCATCGCCAATACCGATGCCCAGGCCGAGGCGGTGGGCCAGGGTCTGCTGACGGTCGCGGCCGGCCAGAACGTGCTGCGCCTGGCGCCGCCGCTGATCATCACCGAACGCGAAGCCGACGAGGCGCTCGACCGCCTCGACCGCGCGCTTCGCCGGCTGGCCATGCCCGCCGCCAAGGTCGCGGCCGGATGACCGCGGTCGCAGAGCTGAAGCGGGGCGAGCCTTCGCCCCCCCGGGCAACGCCGCCGCGCCACTTCATGGACCTCTCCGACGTCGATGGCGCATCGCTGCGCACGATGCTGGACATGGCCGCTGCCATGAAGCGGGGCGGCGGCGCCAAGCCGCTGGCCGGGCGAACGCTCGCGATGATCTTCGAGAAGCCGAGCACGCGCACGCGCGTGAGTTTCGAGGTCGCGATGCGTCAGCTCGGCGGCGACGTGATCATGCTGTCGTCGAGCGAACTGCAGACCAGCCGCGGCGAGACGCTGGCCGATACCGCCCGCGTGCTGAGCCGCTATGTCGATGCGATCATGATGCGCACCTACGACGTGGCGCGTATTCAGGAACTGGCCGAGCACGCCAGCGTGCCGGTGATCAACGGCCTGACCAACAACAGCCATCCCTGCCAGCTGATGGCCGACGTGATGACGTTCGAGGAGCACCAGGGGCCGATCGCCGGCAGGACCATCGCCTGGGTCGGCGACGGCAACAACGTGGCGCGCAGTTTCCTCCAGGCCGCCGCCCGCTTCGGCTTCCGCATGCGCATGGCCACGCCCGCGGTGCTGCGCCCGCCGCAGGAAACCGTGGAATGGGCGCGCGCCAACGGTGCCTCGGTCGAGCTCACCGAGGACCCCGAAGCCGCGGTGCGCGGCGCCGACTGCGTGGTGACCGACACCTGGGTCAGCATGAGCGATGCCGAGGGCACCAACCGCCACAACATGTTGAAACCCTACCAGGTCAATGCGCGGCTGATGGCGGTTGCCGGGCCGCAGGCGATCGTCATGCACTGCCTGCCCGCGCACCGCGGCGAGGAGATCACCGACGAGGTGATGGACGGCCCGCAGAGCGTGGTGTTCGACGAGGCCGAGAACCGCCTGCACGCGCAGAAGGGCATTCTTGCCTGGTGCATGGGCGAGGGCCTGGCCGCTTCGGGCAGGCCACGGGCGGGCGCGGCGCGGCCGGGCCGCTCGGGCATCGCGGCCAGGGCGCGATGACCTGCCGCCCCGACATCCCGGTCGGGGCCGCCCCCGGGGCGTGCGGGCCCGAGCGCCCGCCAGAGCACACCCGAGAGTACCCACCCGAGCGCCCACCGGTGCCCGACCTCACGGTCGATGATGCGGTGCAGCCGTTCTGGCTGCGTGGTGCCCCGGCGCGCGGGCGGCTGGTGCGGCTCGGCCCGCTGGCGCAGGCGATCCTGGGCCGCCACGCCGACAACCCGCCGCAGGTCAACGCGATCCTCGGCGAGGCGCTGGCGCTGACCGCGGGGCTTGCCGCGGCGCTGAAATACCGGGGCAGTTTCAGCCTGCAGGCACGCGGCGACGGCGCGCTGCCGATGCTGCTCGCCGACTGCACCGACGACGGGGCGCTCCGCGGCTATGCCCGCTTCGACGAGGCGAAACTCGCGCTTCTCGGCGCCGAACCCTCGGCGACGCGGCTCCTTGGCGCGGGCTACCTCGCGTTCAGCTGCGAGACCGCGCCGGAAGGCGGCGGCGCGGAGTCCGACCGCTACCAGGGCATCGTGCCGCTGGAGGGGGCGACGCTTGCCGAGATCACCCACACCTATTTCCGCACCTCCGAACAGACCGAGACGGCGGTGCGCACCTTCGCCCGGGTCCGCCCGGAAGGCTGGCGGGCGGGGGCGCTGATCCTGGAACGGGTGGCGATCTCCGGCGGCGCCGACGCGCCCGGCGCCGAAACCGCCGAGGATGCCTGGCGCGAAGCGGTTGCGTTCGCCTCGACCCTGACCGAGGCGGAGATGCTGGACGGGTCGCTGCCGCCGCGGACATTGCTGCATCGGCTGTTCTTCGACCTCGCGCCTGCGTTCGCCGCACCGCGCGCGCTGTCCTATGGCTGCCGCTGCACGCGGGCCAGACTGGCGGCGATCCTGGCCGGCTTCAGCGCCGACGACCTCGACCACATGGCAGCACCCGATGCCGCCACGGGGGCAGGCCGGATCACCATGACGTGCGAGTTCTGCAACCACGCGTTTCATTTCCCGCGCGACGCCTTCAACGCCTGACCGCCCGGTTTTGGCGACGCGGGCGGGCGCGGCTATCGTGCGAGGCAACCATCGAACGCTTGCCGGGAACGCACCGCTTGCCGCCCAACTCCACACTTCGCCGCCGCCCGCTTGCCGCCCTGCTGCCGCTGGCCCGACCCATGGCGGCCGCCCTGGCAGCCGCACTGGCAGCCGCACTGGCGGCAGCCTGCGCGAGCGACGACCAGAAGCCGCCATCGCCGCCGCCGGCGCCCGACTTCGCTTTCCTCACGCCGCTTCGGCTCGATGTCGCCGAGGTGCTGATCGACGACCGGCTCGGCATGCCGGCGCCGAACGATGCCGGCAGCCGCGTCGCGGTGACGCCGGCCGACTATCTGCGCGCGATCGCGCGCGACCGCCTGCGTGCCGACGGCACCGCCGGCCGCGCCATCGTCGTGCTGCAGAAGGCCGAGGTGGTCGCGACACGGGTGCCGACGCAGGGCAGCATGTTCACCGCCGAGGTCGATACCCGCTACGAAGGCATCATGGCGATGCGCATCGACATCATCGGCGCCGACGCCCGCCCGGCCGGCTTCGCCGAGGCGGAAGTCCGCCGCTCGCGCGAGGTGCTGGAGAATGCGAGTGCGGCGGCGCGTGCCGCCGTGGTGCAGGCGATCGCGCACGATCTCGCCGATGCCATGAATGTCGAGATCGAGTTCCAGCTTCGCCGGTCGCTGCGCGACGTGCTGTCCAACGACCGCCGCGCCAGCCCCGAGCCGGTGCAGCAGGAACCGCTGACGCCGCCGCGCCGCTGACCCGGCACCGAAAGCAGGAGAGAGACCCATGCCCATCCGCTTCAGCAACCCCGAAGGCGCACCGAAGCCGGTCGGCCGCTACCATATGGCGGCGGAAGTGCCGCCGGGGATGAAACTGATCGCGGTTTCCGGCCAGGTCGGCGTCGGCATGGACGGCAACGTCGTCGAGGACCCCGCCGGGCAGATCGCGCAGGCCTTCGCCAACCTGGTCGCGGTGCTGAAGGGGCTTGGCGCCGGCCCGCGGGACATCGTGAAGATCAACGTCTTCCTGACCGACCCGGCGCTGATCCCGCTGATGCGCGAAAAGCGCCAGGCGGCACTGGGCGATGCGGTGCCGGCCAGCACGTTGCTGATCGTCGCCGGGCTTGCCGCACCCGCCTACAAGATCGAGGTCGAGTGCACCGCCGCGGTGGCTGCCTGAACGATCGGGCGCTCAGCGCGCCGACAGCGCGATCACCAGCGGCAGTGTCGCCACCGCGGCCAGGTGCTGGCTGGTGGTGATGGCGGCCATCAGCGGCGCGTCACCCCCCATCTGACGCGCCATGATGTACGAGGACGACGCCGTCGGCAGCGCCATGAACAGCACCGCGACGCCGAGCGGCAGGCCGGACAGGCCGAGCGGCGGCCCCAGCAGCCAGACCATGCCCGGCACGGCGACCAGCTTGATCGCGCCGACCGCGGCCTGCAGCAGAAGCCGCGCCGACAGCGCCTCGACCGTCAGCGCGGCACCGACCACCATCAGCCCCAGCGCCACCGCGCCCTGCCCCAGCGCGCGCAGCGCGGGGCCGATGCCGACCGGCAGGCCAAGCCCGGAAAGATTGAGCGCGAACCCCGCCAGGCACGAGACCAGCAGCGGGTTCCTGCCGAGCTGGCCCAGGAACGCGACCAGCGAGAAACTGCGCCCGCCCAGCACGAACACCGCGACGCAGATCAGGTTGATCAACGGCACCATGACACCGACGACGACGCCGGCCAGCGCCAGCCCCTCGGCGCCATGGAGCGGCCCGACCAGCGCGAAGCCGACCAGGTTGTTGAAGCGGATCGCGCCCTGCACCGCCGAGCCGAGCGCCGGATAATCGAGCG
>JADYYZ010000142.1 GCA_020853405.1 Acetobacteraceae bacterium | reverse complement strand
GGACGGTCACGTCGAGCGCGGTCGTGGGTTCGTCGGCGATGATCAGTTTCGGCCGCCCCGCCATCGCCATGGCGATCACCGCGCGCTGGCGCATGCCGCCCGAGAACTGGTGCGGGTACTGGCCGACACGGGTTTCCGGATCCGAGATCTCGACCTCGCGCAGCAGTGCCACCGCGCGCGCGCGGGCCTCGCCGCGGGCGACGGCGCCGCGCGCGACCTGGCCTTCGATCACCTGCCTGCCGATGGTGAAAACCGGGTTCAGGCTGGTCGTCGGGTCCTGGAAGATCATGCCGACATCACGCCCGCGCAGCCGCCGCAGCGTCTCGGCATCGGCCGTCGTCACGTCGGTGCCGCCCAGCCGGACCCGGCCCGTGATGCTGGCGGCCTTCGGCAGCAGCCCGGCGAGCGCCAGCGCGGTCACGCTCTTGCCCGAGCCGGACTCGCCGACGATCCCCAGCACCTCGTTCGGCCACACATCGAGATCGATCCCCCGCACCGCCCGCAGGGAACCGAACGCGATACGAAGGTCGCGGACCGACGCGACCGGCTCAGCCATCCGGTGCCGCCGATTTCCCCTTGCACGTCATGCTGCGAACCCGACCGTGCGGCCGACCAGGATGTTGTCGATGTCCAGCGTGAAGCCGCGCACATTGCGCGCCGCCACGATCAGGCCGAACTGGTAGGTGTTGGTCGGGATCCCGAAGGCGCTTTCCACCAGCACCTTGTTCAGGTTGTCGTAGGCGGCCTTCACCGCGGAATCCGGAGCGAGCGTGGTGTTCACGCGCTGGATCGCCGCGACATAGGCCGGGAACGGGTGCGGCTCGCCCAGCACCGGGTTGTTGCTGGTGCGGTAGATGCTGTTGGTGGTCAGGCGCGAGGGGAATTTCTGGACGTTACCGACGCCGCCGAAGGTCGCATCGAACTTGCCGGTCAGCAGCGCGTCAATATATTCCGCCCCCTGCTTCAGGTCGAGATCGACATTGAGGCCGATCCGCCGCATCGTCGCCTGCACCACCTGGCTGATCAGCACCGAGGGTTCGTCGCCGCCGTTGGTGAGGATCTTCCACTCCGCCTGCTGCGCGGCGCTGAGGCCGGACTGGCCGAGCAGCGCGCGCCCCTTCTCGATATCGTATGCATAGAGCTGGTTGTACGAGGGATCGGCGGCGGGGCTGACGGGTGCCCAGGGCAGCGCGGTCACCTGGCCCATGCCGGCGTAGCCGACGCGCAGAACCGAGGCGCGGTCGATCAGGAAGTTGAACGCCTGGCGGAACTTCTCGGTGCGGAAGGGGCCGCGCGTGGTGTTGATGCGGAACACCTGCACCAGCGGGCCGGGGCCTTCGATCACCTGGAAGCCGGCACTCTTCAGCCGCACCGCGCTGCGCGAGGTGCCGCCATAGATGATGTCCACCGCACCGGTCTCCAGCGCGGCGGAGGCTGCCTGGTCGTCGCTGAAAACCTGCAGCACCAGCTCCTTGCACAGCGGCTGGTCCGCCCGCCAGTAGCCCGGGTTGGCGGTCATCCGCACGCGGTTTCCGACCGCGCGCTCCGCCAGCACATAGGGGCCGCAGCCGGCCGGCTTGGTATCGATCGTATCGATGCCCGCAGGATCGAGCACCGGCATGAACTGAAGCAGGTCGGTGATCTGGCGGGTCGGCACCGGCGCCTTGAAATCGATGCGCACGGTGCGCGGATCGAGAACCGTCCAGTCCTTCACGATCGACATGGTGGCGTAGACGTTGCGGCCCTTCTGCGGATCGGCGGCCTTTTTCAGGGTGGCGGCGACCGCCGCCGAATCGACCGCGCCGCCGGATGGGAACTTCACGCCGTTGCGAAGCGTCAGCGTGACCGAGGCGTTGTCCGGCGCGATCTGCCACGCCTCGGCCAGCGACGGCACGGCCTCGCCCTGCGGCGTGTATTCCAGCAGGCTGTCATAGAGGTTCTTGATCAGCGGGAAGTTCACTGTCGAGAACGCCATCGGATCGAAATTGTTGATGTCGGCGGTGATTGCCACGCGCAGCGTGCCGCCGCGCGGCGCCTGGGCGCGCGCAGGGCGGGCCGACGCCAGCAGCGGCGCGGCGGCCGCCGTGGCGGCCAGGATCGAACGGCGCTTGATCATGCTGTGAGCTCCCCTTGTGTGCCTGGCTGGTTCGCACCGTCACCTTGGCGGCGATCGATGATGTTTTCCAGCGGATAGATCGGCCGCGGCAGGCGCCGCCACGGCAGCGTATGGACATCCGACTGGCCTGGCCCCCGGGTGTCGACCCGGATCATGCGCGAGGTGATCGGCGCGAAATACTGGAAGTTCGATGCGGTCTTGAGGACCGCCATCCGGTAGCTCGCGGGATCGATCCCGAAGGCGCGATAGACGTCCGGGTGGTTGCCGGCAAGCCCCCGCAGTTCGCTGACCAGCAGCAGCACGGGCCCGACCTGGAACAGCGCGGTGCGCCCCATGTCGATGTCGGGCTGGTGGCTGTCGGTGACCCGGATCCTGCCGCCCGCCAGCTTGCGCACGGTGCCGGTGACGCTGAGAGGGGTGAAGAACCGCCTCGCCGCCGACCCGCCGACGGGAAGCGTGAGCGTCGCTCCCTCGCCTGCCTCGAACAGCCGCGCGACGGTGGCGGGTTCGATCAGCGGCACCAGCGCCGGCCCCGTTATGCCGAGCCGCAGCATCGATTCCAGGATCAGGTTGGAATCGCCTGTGCTGCCGCCGAACACGGTATCGCCGGTATCGCTCAGCACCACCACGC
>JADYYZ010000141.1 GCA_020853405.1 Acetobacteraceae bacterium | reverse complement strand
TTCTCCTCGACCAGCCTTCCCAGCACCAGGCCCAGGATCAGGGGCGCCATCGGAAAGTCGTTCTCCTCCAGCACCCAGGCGGCAAGCCCCAGCACCAGCATCAGCCCGACCGCGAACGCGCTGTTGGCGACCGCGAAACTGCCAACGATGCAGGCCATCAGGATCAGCGGGTACAGGAAGGTGGTGGGCACGGCCAGGATCGTCCGCCCCGCGCGGATCGCCAGGATCCCGAGCGGCAGCATCAGCACGTTGGCGACGATGAAGGCGATGTAGATCGAGCTGACGAGCTCGGGCGTGCGCTCGAAGATGGTGGGACCCGGGTTCAGGCCCTTCATGAACAGCACGCCGATCAGGATGGCGGTGATGGTATCGCCAGGAATGCCGAACACCAACGCAGGCACCCACGCGCCCCCGAGGGCTGCGTTGTTGGCAGCACCGGCATCGACCAGCCCCTCGACCTCGCCATTGCCGTAGTTGGCGGCGTTCTTCGAGAACTTCTTGCTGACCGCGTAGCTGATCCAGGCAGCGATATCGGCACCGGCGCCGGGAAGCGCCCCGATCAGCGTGCCGATCGCGCTGCCGCGCACGAAATTCAGCCGGAACTTCCAGACCACGCCCCACACGCCCCCGAGCAGGCTGCCGCCGGGATCGAGGATCTCGGGCGCGGAGCCATCGAGGTGGGCGAGCTTGCGGCAGAGCTCGCTGATCGCGAACACCCCGACCAGCGCCGGCACGATGTCGATCCCCGACAGCAGCTCGGGGAAGCCGAAGGTCAGGCGCGGAAAGCCCAGCACGACATCGATCCCGACCGTGGACATCACCAGCCCCAGCAGCATCGAGACCGTGCCCTTCAGCGGATCCCCGCGCGAGACGATCACCGCGCAGGCAAGGCCCAGCAGCGCCAGGAAGAAATATTCGTAGGTCGAGAAGCGGAGCGCGATGTCGGCAAGCAGCGGGGCCGCCAGCATCAGCACCACCGCCCCGAAAACGCCGCCCAGCACGCTGGTGACCAGGTTGACGCCGAGGCCGAGATCGATCCGCCCGCGCCGGGTCAGCAGGAACGCATCATCGACATAGGCGGCCGAGGCGGGCGTGCCGGGAATGCGCAGCAGCGCGCTCGGGATGTCGCCGGCGAAGATCGCCATCGCGGATACCGCGATGATCGCGGCAAGGCTCGCCGAGGGATCCATGAAGAAGGTCACCGGCACCAGCAAAGCCACCGCCATGGTCGCGGTCAGCCCGGGCGTCGCGCCGACGAACAGCCCGAAGAACGAGGCGATCAGCATCACCCCGAGGACGCGCGGCTCGAACACCAGCGCCGCACCCGCCAGCAGATGGTCGAGGTTCACGCCAGCAGCATTTCAAGCGGCCCGGCCGGCAGCGGCACCAGCAGCAGTTTCGCGAACATCAGCCAGATCGCGACCGCCGAGCCGGCGGCGACCAGCAGGCTGAGCCACGGCCGGCGGCTCAGGATCGCCAGCATGATCGCGGTCGGGATCGTGGCCGCACCAAGGAAGCCGATGCGCGGCGCGAGCTCCAGGTAGGCCACCACGCAGGCGGGGATAAGCGCCACCCGCGCCCACGCCGCGGGGCTTCGGGTCCAGGCCGGCAGGTCGGTGATGGGCTGGCGCTCGCTCACGCCGCGCACGATCAGCAGCACGCCGCAGATCCCGAGCAGCATCCCCAGCAGTTCCGGGAAGAAGCCGGGCCCGTACGCCTGCACCGCGGTCTTCGGGAAGCCGGCGGCGTGCCAGGCCAGCGCCGCGCCGGCCAGCACGCAGATGCCGCCGGACAGCGTGTCCGAGACTCTCACCGCGTGCGGCTCAGCGTGCGAGCCCCAGCGCCTTCAGCGTCTCGGTGTTGCGCGCCTGCTGGGCGGCAAGGAAGGCGCCGAAATCGGCACCCTTCGCCCATTGCAGGCCGAAGCCGCGCTCGGCCATGAAGTGGCGGTACTCCTGGCCGTTGTAGATTTTTTCGACGCTCTCGGTCAGGCGGGCGGTCGCCTCCGCGTTCATCCTGGGCGGCCCGGCGATGCCGCGCCACGTGCCGCCCGAGAAATCGACGCCGATCGCCTCCTTGACGGTCCGGATGTTCGGGAAGGCGGCCAGGCGCTCGGTCGCGAACACCGCCAGCGTGCGCACGCGGCCGGCATCGCGCATCGCGGTGCCCTCGGGCACCGAGCTCGCGGTGATGTCGACGCCGCCGGCGGCAAGCTCCTGGAAGCCTGGCGCGGCCCCCTGCCCCGGCACCAGCGGCACGGCGCTGACCGGAATGCCGACCTGCTGGAGCAGGGCACCGAACGCGATGTGATAGGCCGCCCCCGCCGGGAAGCCCGAGACCTTGTAGCGGCCCGGATTCGCCTTGATCGCCTCCAGCGCCTGGCCGAGATTCTGCCACGGGCTGTCGGCGCGCACGTTGAAGGCGGCCGCGTCGAAATTGATCAGCGCCACCGGGGTGACGCTGTCGGCGCCGATCTGGCTGGTGCCGAGCGCCCGATAGGTCGTGAGTTCCGCGGTGGCCAGCCCGATCGTGTAGCCATCGGGATTGCCGTTCGCGATCTCGGTATGGCCGAGCACGCCGCCGGCGCCGGGCCGGTTCACGACGTTGATCGGGCGGCCGAGCATGTCCTGCAGCTGCTTTGCGACGATTCGCGCGATGGCATCGGTGCCGCCGCCGGCCGCCCACGGCACGATCAGGTTCACCGGCCGCTCCGGCCAGGCGGCGCGGGCGGCGCGCGGCAACGCCGCAGCCCCGAGGCCGGCAGTACCCAGCAGACCAAGCGTGCGGCGTGTGATCATCGACCTTCCCCGACCTCGTTGCCTGTCGCCTGCACCTTTGCACGGGCGGGCGCGGGGCGAAAGGCGGCGGCTCCCCGTTGCGGAACCGTGGCAGTTCGCGGCAAGGTTCTGGCCCCGCACCACCCCGCCCGCGAACCAGACGGAGGATCGCCACGTGGCAGCGCTCGACCTGAAAAGCTTGTTCAGCAAGCTGAACGACCCCTGTCGCAAGGCGATCGAAAGCGGCCTCGGGATGGCGATGAGCCGCACCAACTTCAACCTCGAACTGGAACACTGGCTGCTGGCGCTGCTCGACATCCAGGATTCCGACCTGAACCGCATCCTGCCGCGCTACGAGGTCGACATGGCGCGGCTCAAGGCCTCCCTGACGCGCGAGGTCGATCGCTTCAAGACCGGCAACGG
Source organism: Acetobacteraceae bacterium (assembly GCA_020853405.1). Classification (GTDB taxonomy): domain Bacteria; phylum Pseudomonadota; class Alphaproteobacteria; order Acetobacterales; family Acetobacteraceae; genus JADYYZ01. Next base: position 1,047 of record JADYYZ010000141.1, on the reverse strand, counting down.
CAAGCCGCCCGGGATCAGCCCGCAGGTCATCGCCGCGATCAAGGATGCCTGGCTGGTCGGCTCGGTCGACCTGGGCGAGCCGCTGGTGCGCAGCGGCACGGTGCTGCTCGCAATCCTGGGCGACGACGCGCTGGGCGGCATGCGCGACGCCTCGGGCCAGCTCGCGCGCGTGCAGTACGAGGTGCTGAAGCGGGACTTCGCCGCTGCCACCGAAGGCAGCGCCGAGGAGAAGGCTTCGGCCGCAGCCGCCGCCGCGACCGGGGCGGCGGCCCCCGCGGGGCCGCGCGCGGCAAAAAGCTCCGGCGCGCTCGAGCTCTACACCAGCGACCTGACCGAGCGCGCGAAAAGCGGCAAGATGGACCCGGTGCTGGGGCGCGACATGGAAATCCGCCAGTGCATCGACATCCTGACGCGACGGCGCCAGAACAACCCGATCCTCACCGGCGAGGCAGGGGTGGGAAAGACCTCGGTGGTCGAGGGCCTGGCCCAGAAGATCGTCGCCGGCGACGTGCCGCCGGCGCTGCGCGACAACATCGTGCGCGTGCTCGACCTCGGCCTCCTGCAGGCCGGTGCCGGCATGAAGGGCGAGTTCGAGAACCGCCTGAACGGCGTGATCGCCGACATCAAGGCGAGCCCCCGTCCGATCATCCTGTTCATCGACGAGGCGCACATGATGATCGGGGCCGGCGGCCAGGCCGGCCAGGGCGATGCCGCGAACCTGCTGAAGCCGGCGCTGGCGCGCGGCGAGCTGCGCACCGTCGCCGCCACCACCTGGGCCGAGTACAAGAAGTATTTCGAGCGTGACCCGGCGCTGACACGGCGCTTCCAGGTGGTGAAGGTCGAGGAGCCGTCCGAGGCGGTCGGCATCGAGATGCTGCGCGGCCTTTCCGACGTGATGGAGAAGCATCACAAGGTGCGCGTGCTGGATGAAGCGGTGCAGGATGCGGTGAAACTCTCCGCCCGCTACATCTCGGGCCGGCAGTTGCCCGACAAGGCGATCGGCGTGCTGGACACCGCCTGTGCCCGCGTCGGCATGATGCTGGCGGC
>JADYYZ010000140.1 GCA_020853405.1 Acetobacteraceae bacterium | reverse complement strand
CGAGCCGGCGGCCGCGGCACAGGCCAGCCGGGGCCCCGTGCTCGTCGCCGAGGACGAGGACACGGTCCGCAAACTCGCCGCCAAGGCGCTCTCCCGCGAGGGCTGGGAGGTGGTGCAGGCTGCCTGCGGCGACGAGGCGCTGGCCCTGATCGCCGCCCGCACGACGCCGCTCGCCGCCCTGGTCACCGACATGGTGATGCCCGGCGCCGACGGCGAGGCGGTGGTGCGCGCGGCCCGTTCCCGCTGGCCCGAGCTGCCGGTGATCGTCACCTCCGGCTATGCCGAGACGCTGGGCGGCGAGGGATTGGGCCGGCTTGGCGTTGCCTGGCTCGCCAAGCCCTACACCATGCGCGATCTCGGCCGCGCCGCCACCCGCCTGGTCGGCCCCTGTGCCGCCGGCGCCAGCCCCGACCCGGATCGCGCCGGGGATTGACGCGCAATATTGTCTGCCATACCGGCGCGTGGGATAAGGTCGCCCGCGCGAGACTCGGCCGCGTGCCACAACGGGTGGTTGCGTCGCGCGCCAGGACGGTTCTGCAGACGAAAGGGTAGCCCAGGATGGACAAGGGCAAGGCGCTCGACGCCGCTCTCAGCCAGATCGAACGCGCCTTCGGCAAGGGCTCGATCATGAAGCTCGGCGCCAGGAGCGCGGCCGAGGATGTCGAGGTGATCTCGACCGGTTCGCTGGGGCTCGACCTCGCGCTTGGCATCGGCGGCCTGCCGCGCGGGCGTATCGTCGAGATCTACGGGCCGGAAAGCTCCGGCAAGACGACGCTGGCACTGCACGTGATCGCCGAGGCACAAAAAAAGGGCGGCACCTGCGCCTTCCTCGATGCCGAGCACGCGCTCGATCCGCAGTATGCGCGCAAGCTCGGCGTCGATGTCGACGACCTGCTGATCAGCCAGCCCGACGCCGGCGAGCAGGCGCTGGAGATCGCCGATACGCTGGTGCGCTCGGGCGCGATCGACGTGCTGGTGGTCGACAGCGTTGCGGCCCTGGTGCCGCGCGCCGAGCTGGAAGGCGAGATGGGCGATTCCCATGTCGGCCTGCACGCGCGGCTGATGAGCCAGGCGCTGAGGAAGCTCACCGGCAGCGTCTCGAAGTCGAACACGCTGCTGGTGTTCCTGAACCAGATCCGGCTGAAGATCGGCGTGATGTTCGGCAACCCGGAAACCACCACCGGCGGCAACGCGCTGAAATTCTACGCCTCGATCCGGATGGAGATCCGGCGCACCGGCTCGATCAAGGAGCGCGAGGATGTGGTCGGCAACACCACGCGGGTGAAGGTGGTGAAGAACAAGATGGCGCCGCCGTTCCGCCAGGTCGAGTTCGACATCATGTACGGCGAGGGCATTTCCAAGGTCGGCGAGCTGGTCGATCTCGGCGTCAAGGCCGCGATCGTCGAGAAGTCGGGCGCCTGGTTCAGCTACGATTCGCAGCGCATCGGCCAGGGGCGCGAGAACGCCAAGGCGTTCCTGCGCAGCAATCCCGCCGTGGCCGACGCGATCGAGGCGAAGATCCGGGCCCAGTCCGGCGTGGTCGCCAACGCCATGATGACAGGGCCCGAGGAAGCGGCCGAGGCAGCCGAGTAGCGCCGCCATTCTTTCGGATGCGGATGCAGCGCTGGTCGAGGCAGCGCGGCGGGTGGTGCGCACGCACTACCGCTACGGGTTCCACACGGTCGGGGCGGCGCTGCGCACCCGCACGGGCCGCGTCTTCACCGCGGTGAACCTGGATGCGACGGTCGGCAGGATGGCGGTCTGCGCCGAGCCGATCGCGCTGGGGGCAGCGATCATGGCCGGCGAGCGCGAGTTCGAATGCATCGCCGCGGTGCGCCAGCCGCGGCCCGGCGAGGTGCCGCACGAGATCGCCGTGGTCTCGCCCTGCGGCGGCTGCCGCGAGCTCCTGTGCGACCATGCGCGCGAGATCGCGGTGATCGTCCCGGGCGGGCAGGGGCCGCGGCGCATCGCGCTCAACGACCTGCTGCCGCTTCCCTATCGGCGCTAGGAGGCCCGGCCCGGCCGCGTGCTAGCATGGCGGCCGGGACGGACACCGCTTTTCACGGGGCATCATGCGCGTCGCGATCACCCATCGCACCGCCTATCGCTACAGCCGGCCGGTGCGCTTCACCCGCCACCAGCTGATGACGCGCCCGCGCGACAGCCACGACATGCAGCTGATCGAGGCGACGTTGTCGACCACGCCGGCCGCGTCCCTGCTGTGGAAGCACGACGTGTTCGGCAATTCGGTCGGGGTCGCCACCTTCGCCGAGGCGTCCGACCTGCTGGAAATCGTCTCGCACGTGGTGATCGAGCATTATCCCGCGGCGCCCGAGGAGCTCGCGCCGCTGATCGAGCCCTATGCCAAAAGCCTGCCCTTCGCCTACCAGGCCGAGGAGGTGGGCGACCTCGGCCGCTTCATGGAACGCAACTATCCCGACCCGGGGCGCGCGGTGGATGGCTGGGTCAAGACCATCCTGGCCGAGAGCGGCACCAGCACCGCGAGCTTCCTGCGCGTGCTGACGCAGGCGATCACCGAGCGCTTCACCTATGCGGCGCGCGACACCCAGGGCACCAACGACCCGGCCACGACGCTGGCGACGAAGACCGGCGCCTGCCGCGATTTCGCGCTGCTGATGATGGAGGCGGTGCGGGCGCTTGGCCTCGCGGCGCGCTTCGTCACCGGCTACCTGTACGATGCGAAGCCGCCCGGCAGCACGGCGCCGGTGGTCGGCGGCGGTGCGACGCACGCCTGGTGCGACGTTTACATCCCCGGCATCGGCTGGGTCGAGTTCGACCCCACCAACGCGCTGGAAGGCGGGCAGAACCTGGTGCGCATCGCGACCGTGCGGGCGCCCGAACAGGCGGTGCCGATCAGCGGCGGCTATATCGGCGCGGCAGGCGACTTCCTCGGGCTGGAGGTCGCGGTCGAGGTCGCGGTGGGCGAGGCGG
>JADYYZ010000139.1 GCA_020853405.1 Acetobacteraceae bacterium | reverse complement strand
GCGGCGCGGTCGCCGTGCCAGGAGATGTCGGTGGTGACCTCGGCGCCGACCGCGTGCGCGACCGCGGTCTTGTGGAACCAGAAGCACTGGCGCACGCCGGAAACCAGCGGCAGGCCGGAATGCGGCATCCAGGTGGTGCCCAGCCACTTCTTCATCTGCGTGCCCTTCCAGGGCAGCTCGGCATCGCCGACATACTGCGTGCTGGCGAATTCCGGGATGCCGAGCAGGTCCGACCACTGCTTCCAGCCGACCACCGCGAAGCGCTGGCCGTCGTCGGGGATGTCGGCGCTGCCCAGCATCTCGAACGCCGCCAGCACCTTGGCCCTGGTCAGGCCGACGGTGTCGGCCAGGTCGCCGGTGCCGGTGACGTTGCGGGTCGTGCCGTCGAGCGCCGCGATGATCAGCTCGTCGGTCTTGCGGCCCAGCGCGTAGGCGCCGGCATTGGCGATGACGCTGCGCTCGTCGATGTTGATCTTCATCTCGTCGAGCTTGTCGATCCAGTCGCCGGCGTAGAAGTCCTGCAGGAAGCACTCGACCTTGGTGTGGTCGACCGTCATCACCGGCACCGCGCCGTGGCGGGCCTTGGTGCCGGCGATACCCTTGCCGACCTTCTGGAAGGTGGTGGAGGCGCCGCGCACGCCGGTGCGGTTGCGCACGGTCGGGCGGAGTTTCGAGCCGAGGCGCTGGAAGGCCTCGTGGACCTCCGTCTCGAACTGCTTGACGAAGGCCTGGTCGATGGAGATGGCCATGCGGGGGGTGACCTCGCGGAAATGGGTGTCGGGGACAGGCGGCGGATTGCGCGCGCGGCTTGTCGTGCCCTGCCTTCGGCAGACGGGCGCGGGCCAGTGCGGGCAGAAGCCGGCCGGGCCGCATCGCGAGCGATGCGGTTGGCCGGCCGGCGGCGGATGGCGGGGGCCAGACGCCGGGTGCCGCGCGCGCGGGGAGGAAGCACGCACGCGGCACCCGGCAGGGCGCGGGGTCGGCGCAGGGGTGCGCCGCGATGGGCCGGGTCGGGGAAGGCCGGCCGAGTGACCCCGCGATCGGATGGGGTCTAGGCGTTCGGGAACAGGCGGCGGAAGCCTTCGGTCACACGGCCGACGAAATCCGGCTCGCGCTTCTGCCAGTAGCGCGGATCGCGCATCATGCGGCGCAGCTCGGTCTCGTCGGGCGCGCCATCGGGCTCGCCGCGGGTGGCGAGTCTCGGCTCGCCCTTCTCCATCATGCGGCTCATCGCGACGACACCGTCGAAGGTCGCGGCCAGCGCCTCGAACACCGGCGGCGCGAGGTTGGCGCGGCCCCAGGCGCCGACTTCGCGGGCGATGCGCTGGAAGCGCTCGGGACCGCCGAAATGCTCGGCCAGGCGCTGGCGCTCGCGGTCGGCCTCGAACTCGGCAGCGGCCTCGGCGATCAGCGGCAGCAGCCGCTCGGCGGCAAGGTCGTAGACCAGCTGCACCTGGCGCGAGGTGAAGCCGGCGTCGTGCAGTTTGCGGTTGATGTCCGGGTCGGGGCCGGTCAGCGGGTGGCGCTGCTCGATCACGTAGCCATCGGCGCTGTCCGGCCAGCCCAGCGCGCGCAGGATGCGGCTGCGCGCCTCCTGGTCGTCGTCGCCTTCCGGCAGCGGCAGCGTCTTCGACAGTCGCCGCTCCAGCTCGCGATAGCTCTTCAGCAGGGCATCGACGCGGATCTCTCCCTTGTCGGCATCCCAGAATTTCTCCGGCACATCGGCAGGGCGTCCGGACGATTTCGCGGCAGTGTCAGCGGGTGCGCCGGAAGAATCCGGCTCCAGCAGGTTCTCGGGCATGCTCGGGGTTTCCTTCAGGCGGCGGATGGAGGGGGCGGCAGGGCGGCCGCGGCCGGCTCGCGCAGCAGTTCGGGTGCCACGCCGAGGACACGGGCGAGGTGCCGCGCGGCGGCCACCGCATCGACACTGGCCGCGGCCTCGGCACCCATGCGTCCCACCGCCTCCAGCCAAAGCAGCGTGTTGGCGGCATCGCCGCGCGCCTGCACCTGGGCAAGCGGGCTGCGATAGGCGATGGCGACGTTCTGGCCGTCGGGCATGTGCTCGGCCGGCAGCAGGCCACGGCGGCGCAGGATCGCGGCACAGCGCAGCAGCAAGGGCGACAGCAGCTCGGTCTGCAGCCTGCCATAGACGGCGCCCAGCAGCCGCGCCATCTCGGCCGAGCGCTCCAGCACCTCGGTCGCGGTCATGGTCGGGCCCTTCACCGGCCCCAGACGATCCGCCAGCAGGGCGTGGCGGATGCGTGCGCGCAGGTCCGACAGCACCAGCTGCGAGACATCGAACTTGCCGGGTGCCGCAAGCGGGGTGAGGCCGGCGCTGCCGACCGCCTTGGGAATGATGGCGCCCGGCACCAGGCGGATGTTCGCCGGGTTCAGCACGCCGTCGTCCTCGGCCTGCCAGATGCCGGCAACCGCGATCGAGGCGTTCTTCAGCGTCAGCTCGACCACCTTGTTGGCGGTGCGGATATCGGGCAGCGCCTTCATCACCGGGCTTCGGCCATAGCTCTCGCCGGGGGCGCGCAGCCAGCGGAAGGCGATATAGGGCGAGGTCGCGAAACGGCCGCCGGCGAGCAGCAGCGGCTGGCCCGTGGCGTCGTCGAGCACCGCGTGCCAGGCGTAGCCGCGGGAATCGGGGGCGACGCGCTCGATGACCGCGAAGCGGCGCGGCTCGCCCTCGGTGCTCTCGGAAAGTGCCTTCGGCAGCCGCGCCTCGGGGAAGCGGGCGCGGATCTCGGCGATGCTCAGCTGCTGGCGGCGGAACACGGTGTCGAGCCGCCCGCTCGGCCCTTCGTCGAGCGCCGCCTCCAGCAGTGGCACGGCGGCGAAGCGCAGCATTGCCGCTTCACCCGGGGCGTTCTCCTCGACCTGCAGCACGGCGGTGCCGGCGATCACGAGGTCGAGGAAGGCCTGGTGCATCTCGACCGCGAAGTTGGCGCGGTCCATCTCGAGGCCGAGCTGGCGGGCGCTGTCCTCGAGGGCGGCGGAGAACGGCGGCAGGGCATCGGCGCGCGCCGGCACTAGGCCGAACCAGTTGCCCCAGGGCGGCGTGAGCTCGGCGAGCAGGCTGGCCGCCAGCTGCTCGGCCGCGTCGGGGCCGGTGCCGTCAAAGACCGGCACCGCGCCCTGGCCGGGCCGACCGGGCAGGCAATGGTCGAAACAGTCGCGCCACAGTCCTTCCCAGGGCGCGCGGCGGGAAACGGCGCGGCGATACGACGCCAGCACCGCTTCGGGCATGGGTTCGGGTCGGGTCATTCGCCAAGCAGCATCTTGCGGGAGGGGACGATGCGGCCGTCATCGACGAGGCCGCGGTCGGAGGTGGCGATGGTGCCGGCAAGGCCGCGACGGCGGCGCGCGGCATCACCATCCTCGGCCGGCGCGGCGGGTGCCGCAACCGGCGCAGGAGCGGGTGCCGGTGGCGCGGCAACGGTAACGGTCGGCATTTTCGGGGCGCGCAGAAGGCCACCCATCGGCATCTCCTGTCGGGGCGAAGCGGGAGGATGAGGGGGTCAGGCAGAAAGAGACGCGGAGGAGGCGGACTTCAATCCGCCTCCTCCGCGCAGGTGAGGGACAGGGAGGAGATCGCCGCGGGCACAGAAATCCCGGCGACGGATTAGTGTGTATTCCTAATTTTCACACGCTGCAAGTGTTTTTTCCTATCCTGCTCCACGATCACGTGTAGCCGCCGGCACAATTGCGACGGGGTGAGGGTCAGGCCGGGCCGCAGGCCCAGCATGCGCAGGCAGAGCGTCACGCAGGTGAAAGGTGCCAGAGGCGGCAGCCAGGTGGCACGCGGCGGCGCCGGGCGGAATGGCCCGAGCACGGTCATGCCCCGCTGCCGCAGAAGGGCGGCGGCATCGACCAGCGGGTCCTCGGCCAGGCGCGCGACCACCAGCCGGCGGGAAAGCGGGTCGATCGCAAGCCAGCCGCAGGAGTCGCGAAGCGCGACGAAGCAGTGGCGAAAACCCGGGCGGAACAGGCGGAGCCACGGCATCCTGCCGAGCACCGTCGCCGGCGCGTCGGCGAACACGACCCAGCATTCCTGGTCGCGCGGTGGGCGTCCCGCGGTGCTCATGCTGCCTGCCCCGGCGCCTGGTCGGCGGCCTCGGCGGCGCCGGCAACGATTCCCTTGGCCGCAAGCGGCCATTCCAGTCTTCCCAGCGCCTCGCGCCACAGCCTGAGCGCGGCGCGGTCGCCGCGATGGCGCGGGTCGGGCGGCACGCCGCGGTCACCGAACTCCTTCAGCACCTTCACATGCGCGAGGTCGATCCGCCGCTGGCGATAGAGCCGGTCGAGGCAACGCACGACATCGTCCGGCTCGCAGGGCCGGGCGATGCCGAGGCCGGCGACGATGCGCGCGCCGGCGCTGCGTGCATTCAGCGCCGCCACGGTCCAGAACCACGCCTCCTCGGCATTGGCGAAGGGGCGCACCTGGTTGTGGTCGCGCAGCACGGGCGCACGCGAAACGGGAAGTGAGGGCATGGCAGCGGTCCTTGCGGCGGGCGGTGGCGGTAAGGACCATAATCTTATCAATGTTCCGCCATATCCGGACGTATTAGATTTTTCCTCCTACTGCTTTTCCTTAGCATTCCTAGGATAATGCTCCCCGGGAATCTGTCGCGCCGTCCTCGGGGGGTGGCGCACGGCCGCTGTGAGGGGAGAATTTCGGGAATGATCCGCCACGAGGACATCTGGCGCGCGATCGACGCGCTGGCCGCGGAAAACGGCCTGTCGGCATCGGGGCTTGCCAAGCGGGCGGGGCTCGATGCGACCACCTTCAACCGCTCCAAGCGGGCGGCGTCGCTGCCCGGCGGCGGCGCCAAGCCGCGCTGGCCCTCGACCGAGAGCATCGCCAAGATTCTGGGCGCGACGGGAACCAGCATGGAAAGCTTCACCGCCCTGGTCACCGGCCAGGCGCGCGAACCGGCACGTGCCCCGGCCTCGACCCCAAGCCGGCGAATCCCGCTGATCGGGTTCGCGCAGGCCGGCGCGGCCGGCTATTTCGACGATGCCGGCTATCCGGTGGGCGGCAGCTGGGACGAGATCGCGCTGCCCGAAATCCCCGATCCCAACGCCTATGCGGTCGAGATCACCGGCGATTCGATGGAGCCGGTCTATCGCGACGGCGATGTAGTGATCGCCTCGCCGGCGGCGCCGGTGCGGCGCGGCGACCGGGTGGTCGTGCGGCTCGCGTCGGGCGAGGTGATGGCCAAGGAACTGGCACGCCAGACCGCGCGACGGGTCGAGCTCGCAAGCCTCAATCCCGCGCACCCGGTGCGCAGCGTCGATGTCGGCGAGGTCGGCTGGATGCACCGCATCGTCTGGGCCAGCCAGTAGTAGGCAAAGGCAGGCGGCGCTACCTCGCCAGCCTGGTGAAGCCGTTGGTGATCGGATAGCGCCGGTCGCGGCCGAAGGCGCGGGCGGTGATCTTCACGCCGGGCGGTGCCTGGCGGCGCTTGTACTCGGCGCGATCAAGCAGTTTCCACACGCGCAGCACGGTCGCGCGGTCAAAGCCGTCGCCCGCCAGCTCGTCCACCGACTTCTCGCCCTCGACAAGGCATTCCAGGATCGCGTCCAGCACCTCGTAGGGCGGCAGCGAATCCTGGTCGGTCTGGTTCTCCCTGAGCTCGGCCGATGGCGGGCGGGTGATCACGCGCTCGGGCATCACCGCGCCGCGGGGACCCAGCGCGCCCGCGGGGAAATGCGCATTACGCCAGCGCGAAAGATCGAACACGGTGGTCTTGTAGATGTCCTTCAGCACCGAGTAGCCGCCGCACATGTCGCCATAAAGCGTCGCGTAGCCGACGCTCATCTCGCTCTTGTTGCCGGTGGTCAGCAGCATGTCGCCGAACTTGTTGCTCATTGCCATCAGGGTCACGCCCCTGGCCCGCGACTGCAGGTTCTCCTCGGTGATGTCGGCAGCACGGTTGCCGAACACCGGCTTCAGCATGGCATCGAACGCCGCCATTGCCGGCTCGATCGAGATCGTGTCGCAGCGGATGCCGAGCGCCGCCGCGATCGACGCCGCATCGGCGAGGCTGATCTCAGCCGTGAAGGGGCTCGGCAGCATCACCGCGCGCACACGATCGGCGCCAAGCGCATCGACCGCCACGGCAGCGGAAAGCGCGCTGTCGATGCCGCCGGACAGGCCCAGCAGCACGCCAGGAAAACCGTTCTTGTTCACGTAATCGGCCAGGCCCAGCATCATCGCGCGGTAGATCTTTTCCAGCCGCGGCATCTCGGGGCCGATCGGATGCGCGGTGCACTCCATCGCGGCGCCGTTGCGCTGCCACTCGGTGATCCTGAGGTCGGGTGCGAAGCCTGCCATCCGCAGGGCCGGACTCCGATCGGCGTTCAGTATGAAACTGGCGCCCTCGAACACCAGCTCGTCCTGCCCCGAGACCTGGTTCAGGAACACGAACGGGAGGCCGGTTTCCACCACCCGCGCGACCGCGATGGCCTCGCGCAAATCCTGCTTGTCCACCTCGAAGGGGCTGGCGTTGATCGACAGCAGGAGTTCGGCGCCGCTTTCCGACAATGTCTCGGCCACCGCGGGGAACCAGAAATCCTCGCAGATCATCAGGCCGATTCGGAAGCCGCGGAACGGCACGGGGCCGGGCGAGGGGCCGGGGGCGAAATGGCGCTTCTCGTCGAACACGCCGTAATTGGGCAATTCGTGCTTGAAGCGCTTCGCCACGAGCTGCCCGCCATCGAGCAGCAGCGCGGCGTTGTACAGGCTGTCGTCCTCGGCCCAGGGGCTGCCGACGATCAGCGCCGGCCCGCCATCCGCGGTCGCCTCGGCAAGCCGCCCGACCGCGTCGCGGCAGGCATCGACGAAGGCGCGCTTCGACAGCAGGTCCTCGGCCGGGTAGCCGCAGATCGAGAGTTCCGGCGTCGCCACGAGGTCGGCGCCCTGGCGTGCCGCCTCGGCGCGGGCGGCCAGGATGCCCGCCAGGTTGTTCTCCACCTGGCCGACATGCGGGTTGATCTGTGCGAGCAGGATTCTGAGCCGGTCAGCCATCGCTCCAACCTAGAGCATGATCGCTTCGGGTTGAAGCGGTCATGCTCTGCAACGCCTTGTTTGAGCGTGTGATTCACGTCTTCGGCGAGGCCGCCGCGGATGGGCACCGGGGGCGAGGCGGAACCCGCCATCATCGGGTCAGGCATCCGGCCGATGAGGCCAGCGCCGCGCGCGCCATCGCGAAGGCTCCAGCAACACTCGCCTCGCGCACCGCGGCGCGGTCTCCCGCGAACACGTGCCGCGCCACCAAGGGTTCGCGCCCGCGCCGGGCGCAGCCCAGGAACACCAGGCCGACCGGCTTGGCGGCCGACCCGCCGCCGGGCCCGGCAACACCGGTGACGGAGAGCGCGATGTCGGCCTTGCTGCGCGCAAGCGCCCCCAGCGCCATCGCGCGCGCGACCTCCTCGCTGACCGCGCCATGCATTGCCAGCAGCGCATCCGGCACGCCCAGCAGCTCGCACTTGGCCGTGTTCGAGTAGGTGACGAAGCCGCGCTCGACAACGTCCGACGACCCGGCGATCGCGGTCAGCGTCGCCGCGATCAGGCCGCCGGTGCAGCTTTCAGCGGTGGCAAGCATCAGCCGCGCAGCGCGGAACTCAGCGAGCAGCACCGTGGCCTCGGCCAGCATGGCAGGGGTCATGGCATTCCCTCCAGGAACGTATCGAGCGCGCTGGCGGCTGCCGGCTCCGACAGTGTGGGCGCGTGGCCGACCCCGGCCAGCGTCGTCACCGCCATGTCGGGCCGGGTCGTGCGCATCCGCGCGACCGTCGCCGGGGCAAGGATGTCGCTCGCGCCGCCATGCACCAGCAGCAGTGGCAGGCGCGCCGCACCCTGCCACAGCGGCCAGAGGTCGGGGAGCGGCTGATCAAGCGTGCGCGCGATCGCCGGATCCCAGTCGGGAACCCATCGTCCGCCCTGTTCGCGGAAGGTCGCCCGCGCGAAACGCTGCCACTCGTCCTCGGTGCGCAGGGAGAGGCTCGGCAGCCGCGCCCGCAAATACGCCGCGGCGGCGGCAAGGTCGGGCTGTGGCGGCGTGTGCAGCGTGGCGCGGCGCACGGATTCGAGGCCGCTGGCCGCGAGCGCCGGCCCGATGTCGTTCAGCACCAGCGAGGCGATGGCGTTGGGTCGCACCGTGGCAAGCCCGAGCCCGATCAGGCCGCCGAGCGAGGTGCCGATCACGTGCGCGCGCGGCACGTTGAGCGCGGCCAGCATGTCCAGCAGCTCGGCAAGCAGGAACGGCGCGGCGTAGCTCCGCCAGTCACGCGTCCGCCCCGACCGCCCGCGGCCGCGCCAGTGCGGCGCGAGCACGCGCCGTTGCGGCGCGATGCGCCCCGCCAGCTCGGCGAAGTCGGCGCCGTTGCGCAGCAGCCCGGAAAGGCACAGCACCGGCAGGCGGCCGGGATCGCCTTGATACTCGTCGATCGCGAGCAGCAGCCCGTCGCGCGCCGAAACCTCGCGCGCCAGCATGCCGTGTTCAGGCCGCGCTCGCCGGCAGCAGGCCCGGCAGCTCGGCAAGGCTTCCGATTGTCGCGCGCGGCAGCGCCCAGGCATATTCGGGCGGTGCTCCCGCCCGGTTCAGCCAGACCGCGGCAAGGCCCGCGCGCGCCGCACCGGCAACGTCCCAGGCATTGGCGGAGACGAACAGCACGCTTGCCGGTGCCGTGGCAAAGCGCTCGGTCAGCAGCGCATAGGCGGCGGCCGCCGGCTTGCGCACGCCTGCCTCGTCGGCCGAAAGCAGGGCATCGAATGCGGCATAGATGCCGCCTGCCTTGGC
>JADYYZ010000138.1 GCA_020853405.1 Acetobacteraceae bacterium | reverse complement strand
GCCATCGCCACCGTGGCGCCACCGAAGACCAGGATGCCGCCGAACACCCGTGGCGCCCGCCGGCGCGGCAGCGCGAGATTGCCGAACACCAGCGTGCCGCCGAGGTTGCCGATGCCGTAGCACGCCACCACGATGCCGAAGGCGGCCAGCCCGCCGCTGCCGAACTGCCGTTCCAGGTGCAGCGGCACCGCCAGGAAGTAGCACCCCATCCACACCCCGTTCTGCAGCCCGCCGATCGCCAGCATGGTGCGCAGCAGCGGGTGCCCGCGCACCGCGCGCACCCCGCGCCAGGCCGCCGCCATCACGCCCTCGGTCAGGCGCGGTGCGGCCGGCACGTGGCGGCTGCGCGCGATCAGCACGATGGCCAGCGCCGAGAGCAGGAAGGTCGCGCCATCCAGCGTGACGAAATGCACCTCCGGCAGCAGGGCCGCGGCCAGCACCAGCAGGCCGGGCCCGACCAGCCTGGCGATGCGCTCGGTGGTGTCCATCAGCGCGTTCGCCGCCGGCAGCATGGCGCGGTCCTCGGCCAGCACCGGCAGGGCGGCCTGCATCGCCGGGCGGAACGCCGCCGCCCCCACCCCCAGCGCCGCGATCGCCGCGAACAGCGCCCAGCCCGGCGCCGCACCCGCCACCAGCCACGCCGCCACCAGCAGCGCCAGTGCCGCCGCCCGCGCCAGGTCCGCCCCCAGCATCACCCGCAACGGGGCGGCGCGGTCCAGCCAGCGCCCGGCCAGCAGCAGCGTGGCCAGCATCGCCGCGGCCTGCGCCACCGCCAGGTACCCCGCCGCCGCGCCCAGCGCCTGGACCGCGACATAGCCCAGCACCACGCGGAACAGCTCGTCGCCCACCGCCGAGGCCGCCAGCCCCGCCCACAGCAGCGCCAACGGCCGCCGGCCCAGCGGGCGCAGCAGCGGCAGCGTCATCGCGCGACGATCAGTCCTTCTTCGGCCAGGCCTCCAGCGGGATGCGCGGCTGATCGTAAAGATCGGTGGTGCGGGCGTACCAGCCGGCCCCGTGCATGCGCCCGATCAGATCCAGCTTCGGCGTGTCGATATAGCAGCGCGCCGCATCCAGCACGCAGTCGTCGCGCACGTGCATCGCCACCACGCGGCCCAGCACCAGGGCGCGGTCGCTGTTCAACTCCAGCACCATGTAGCGCTCGCACTCGAACGCCACCGGGCTTTCGGCGATGCGCGGCGGCGCGATCCGGGTGCTGGGCGTCGTGGTCAGCCCGGCCTCGGCCAGCTCGTCGATCTCCGGCGGAAAGTCGATGGCGGTGACGTTCATCGCCTTCGAGCTGTCGTGGTTCACCAGGCAGACGGTGAACTGCCCGGTCTCGCGGATGTTCTGCCCGGTGTCCTTCACGTCGCCCGGCTTGCGCCCGCCGATGCCGATCACCATCACCGGCGGGTCGGCGGAGAACACGTTGAAGAACGAATACGGCGCCGCGTTCAGCACCCCGTCCGGGCTCTGCGTCACCACCCAGGCGATCGGCCGCGGCACCACGGTGGAGACCAGCAGCTTGTAGCGCTCCTGGGTGGATAGCGTCTCGAAGTCGAACAGCATGGCGGCCCCCGTGGTTGCGCCGCGCACACTCGCCGTGGCCGGATCGACTGTCCAGGGGGCGGCTGCCATGGTGGCCGCGATGGCAGTGCAGGATTTACCGTGAGCGGCTGGCTGTTCCTGCTCGGCTGGGCGGCGACGCTGGCCGACCAGCTGGCCGGGCTGCGCGGCGCCGGCGCGGTGGCGGCCGTTGCGGTGGCGCTGTACCTGGCGCTGGAGGCGCGGCGGCTGCGGCGCGCCATCCTGGTGGTCGGCGGCGCGCTGGTGCTGGCCGGTGCCGCGGCGGCGCTGGCGGCCCCCGATCCGCCCGCCGCCCTGCTGGCCGGCGCGCGGCGCGGCGCGGCCTACGCGGCCTTCTTCCTGGCGCTCGGCGCGCTGCGCGATGCCGCCGAGCACAGCCGCACCGTGCGCCGCTGCGGCGCCCACCTGGTCAGCCAGCCGGCCGGCCGGCGCTACCTGGCGGTCACCGGCGGCGCGCATCTGTTCAGCATGATCCTCTCCTATGGCGCGATCGACCTGATCGGCGCGATGGTCGCCCGCGCCAATGCCGCCCGTGACGACGTGCGCCGGCTGCTGATGGGCGCCTATCGCGGCTTCGCCACCATGAACTGCTGGAGCCCGCTGAACATCATGACCGTGGTGGTCGGCGCCGCCGTGCCGCTGGCCGACATGCGCCCGCTGATGCCGATCGGCTTCGCCGCCGCGGTGCTGCTGATGGGGGCCGGCGCGCTGGTGGACCACCTCGGCGGCGGGCCGGCGGGCAGGGGCGCGCCGGCGCCGCGCGAAGGCTGGACCATCCACCTGCGCATCCTGGCCATCGTCGCCCTGGTGATGGCGGTGGCCGAGGCGGTGGCGACGGGGTTCGCCGTATCCCTGGCCACCGGCGTGACCGCCGCGGTGCCGGTGGTGGGGGTGGCCTGGACCCTGGGGCAACTGCGCCGGCGCCGCCATGCCGGGGCAATGCTGCTGCGCCGGCTGCGCGGCTTCCACGCAAGGCTGCCGTCGTTCCGCGGCGAGGCCACCCTGCTGGCCGCCAGCGGCTTCCTCGGCGTCACCCTGGGCATGGCGCTGCCGCCCGGCGGGCTGGCCGGCTTCATGCCGCAGGTGCCGGCGCTGCTGGTGCCGCTCGCGGTGCCGCTGGCACTGATCGCCACCTCGCTGCTCGGCCTCAACCCGATCGCCGTCGTCGCCATCATCGGCGCCGCCATCCCCAACCCCGCCGCCCTCGGCGTCGCCCCCGGCGTGCTGGCCCTGTCCTGCATGCTCGGCTGGGGCGTCGGCGTCGGCATGACCCCGTTTTCCGCCAGCGCGCTCGCCACCGCCCGCTGGACCGGCGCCGACCCCTGGCGCGTCACCGCCGACTGGAACCGCGCCTTCACCCTCGCGGGCCTCTCCATCGCCTGGGCGGTGATCGCGCTCGCCCACCTCGCCCTTATCCCGCCCGCTTGACGCCCCCGCCACCGCGCCAGACCATGCGCCCCCGCACCCGGAGCGCCCGCATGCACGTCGTCGTCAACGGCACCAAAATCTTCTTCGATGTCGAAGGCGCCAAGCTCGTCCCCGACGGCCCGCGCATGCGCGAGCGCCCGACCCTTCTCCTCCTGCACGGCGGCCCCGGCGGCGACCACTCCACCTTTCGCCCACTCTTCGGCCAGCTCGCCGACATCGCCCAGGTGATCTACCTCGACCACCGCGGCAACGGCCGCAGCGACCACGGCGAGCCCGAAACCTGGAACCTCGCCCAATGGGGCGACGACATCCGCGCCTTCTGCGACGCGCTGTCCATCGAAAAGCCCATCGTCCTCGGCTACTCCTTCGGCGGCATGGTCGCCCAGGCCTACGCCACCCGCCACCCCGCCCACCCCGCCAAGCTCGTGCTCTATTCCACCTCGCCCAAGCGCGACTACGAGGAAATCTACGGCGTGTTCGAACGCCTCGGCGGTGCAAAGGCGCGCGTGGCGGCCGAGGCGCGCTGGAAAACCCCCAGCCTCGAAACCAACGCCGCCTATATCGAGATCTGCTACCCGCTGTACAACCGCCGCGCCACCCGCGACGCCGACTCCTTTGCCCGCGTCGAGCGCCACGATGCGGTCGCCATCCACTACGCCGCCTCCGACCACGGCGCCACCAGGCTCGACTTCCGCGAGGCGCTGTCCCGCATCCAATGCCCCACCCTGGTCATCGGCGGCGAGGACGACCCGATCACCCCGATCTCGCGCAGCGAACTGATCGCCGCCTGCCTGCCGCAGCACCTCGCCCGCCTGGTGCGCGTGCCCAACGCCGGCCACGGCGTGCACCTCGACGACCCCGCGCTGGCCATGTCGCTGCTGCGGGCATTCATCCAGGAGTAAGGGGGAAGACTCTTCTTTTTCTGAAGAAAAAGAAGCAAAAAGACTTCTGTTCGTTTGCTTTGCGGCTGGCATCGCCGCCATGCGGCAACGCGATGCCGGGAGCTCGCGGGGATTTGAAATGCCACCCCGGAGGGAGTGGAGCGGACTTGATGGAAATCAATGTTGCCGCACGGCCTGATGTTTACGCTCATGCCATGGAAACCGCGGACGCCGGCACCACATGACATCCGATGACCGGCGCCGGCCGCGGCATGTCGCAGGAAGCACGCCGACTGTCTGCCGATTCGATTTCTGCCGCCGACCCGAAAAACCGAGTGGAAGGACAACGACATGCGAACCGCGATAGCTGCCGCGCTGGCCGTGGCGATGGGCAGTGCCGGCGCCATGGCCGCCCAGG
>JADYYZ010000137.1 GCA_020853405.1 Acetobacteraceae bacterium | reverse complement strand
GTGGCCTGGGGCTTCGCCAAGGCCGCCAGCGACCGCGGCGTCGATATCATCGACCGGTGCGAGGTGACCGGCATCGAGGTCGTCGATGGCGCGGTCGCCGGGGTCGAGACGACGCGCGGGAAGATCCGGGCGAAGAAGATCGGCATCGCGGTGGCCGGGCATTCCAGCCAGGTCGCCGCCATGGCAGGCATCACGCTCCCGATCGAATCGCACCTGTTGCAGGCCTGGGTGTCGGAGGCGCTGAAGCCGATGATCGCGGGCGTCGTCACCTTCGGCGCCGGCCACTTTTACATCTCGCAGTCCGACAAGGGGGGCCTGGTGTTCGGCGGCGGGCTCGACGGCTACAGCTCCTATTCGCAGCGCGGCACCATGACCGAGATGCGCCATGTGCTGGCCGCGGGCGTTGCCATGATCCCGGCGCTGTCGCGCACCCGGGCGCTCCGCAGCTGGGCGGGCGTGATGGACATGACGCCCGACGGCTCGCCGATCATCTGCAGGCTGCCGGTGCGCGGCCTCTATATGTCAGGCGGCTGGTGCTATGGCGGCTTCAAGGCGACGCCGGGGTCGGGCTGGTGCCATGCCTGGACCATCGCCAAGGACGCGCCGCATCCGCTGAACGCCGCCTTCACGCTGGATCGCTTCCACCGCGGCGCCCAGCTCGACGAGAAGGGCGCCGGTCCCTTCTTCTGGATGCATTGAGGCATGCGCATCACCTGTCCCTTCTGCGGCCCGCGCGACGAGGCCGAGTTCACCTTCCGCGGCGATGCCACCCTGACACGCCCCGCGCCTGATGCCGGCGTCGAGGCGTTCGCGGCCTATGTCTATGACCGCGCCAACCCCAAGGGCTGGCACGTGGAGTGGTTCCAGCACGGGCTTGGCTGCCGGCAATGGCTGAAGGTCGAGCGCCATACCGTGACCCACGAGGTGCGGGGCGTGACGGCGGCGGCTGCCGCGCCCGCGGGGCTCGGCGGATGACGCGCCTGGCCGCCGGCGGGCGCATCGACCGCACGCGCTCGCTGCATTTCCGCTTCGATGGCGTCGCCATGGAAGGGTTTCCGGGCGACACGCTCGCCTCGGCGCTGCTTGCCAACGGCGTGCGCCTGGTCGGGCGCAGTTTCAAGCTGCACCGCCCGCGCGGCATCCTCTCGGCCGGGCACGAGGAGCCGAACGCGCTGGTCGAGCTCCGCGCCTGGGCGCGGCGCGAGCCGAACACCCGCGCGACCGTGGTCGAACTGTTCGACGGGCTGGTGGCGGAAAGCCAGAACCGCTGGCCCTGCCTGCGCTACGACGCGATGGCGGTGAACCAGCTGTTCCAGCGCTTCCTGTGGGCGGGCTTCTACTACAAGACCTTCATGTGGCCGAAGGCGTTCTGGGAACGGCTGTACGAGCCGCTGATCCGGCGCGCCGCGGGCCTCGGCAAGGGCATCGAATTCACCGACCCCGACCGCTACGACACGCGGCACGCGCACTGCGACGTGCTGGTGGTCGGCAGCGGCGCCGCCGGGCTTGCCGCCGCGCGCACCGCCGCCGACGCCGGCTGCCGGGTGATCCTGGCCGACCACGATTTCGAGCTCGGGGGCGGGCTGCTGCGCGAACCGGCGCACGAGGTCTGGCGCGCCACCCAGCTCGCTGCCCTCGGCGCCCGACCCGATGTGACGCTGCTGGCCCGCACCAGCGTGTTCGGCGCCTACGAGCACGGCGAGTTCGGCGCGGTCGAACGCCTCGGCGATCACCTGGCGGAGCCGCCGCCGCACACCGCGCGCCAGCGCCTGTGGATGATCCGCGCGCGCGAGGCGGTGATCGCGACCGGCGGCCACGAGCGCTTCGTCGCCTTCCCCGGCAACGACCGGCCGGGCGTGATGCTCGCCGGCAGTGCCGCCACCTACGCCGCGCGCTTCGCGGTGCGCGCCGGCGAGCGCGCGGTGCTGTTCGCCAACCACGATGCCGCCTACCAGGATGCCTTCCTGCTGCAGGATGCCGGCGTGCAGTTCGCCGCGATCGTCGATCCGCGCGCCGACGGCGCCGCCCAGGCCGAGGCGCGCGCCCGCCAGATCACCGTGCATGCCGGCTGCGAGGTCAGCGCGACCGAGATGCAGCGGCAGAAGCGCCATCTGTCGGCGGTGCGGGTGCGCGGCCGCGGCCGCCCCGCCGATGCGGTGGTGCCGTGCGACCTGCTGATGGTCGCCGGCGGCTGGAACCCTGCGGTGCACCTGCCGAGCCAGGCGCTGGCGCCGCTCTCCTGGCACGAGGGGCTGTGCAGTTTCGTGCCGGAAAGCCTGCCCGATGGTCTCCACGTCGCGGGCCTCGCTGCCGGCGTCTGGGGCATCGGCGAATGCGCGCGCTCCGGCGCCGAGGCGGGCGCGGCAGCCGCCCGCGCCGCGGGCCACGTGCCGAGTGCCCCCGACCTGCCGGTGGCGGAAGAAGCCGCCAGCCCCGACGTGCTGGCGCTGTGGGAGGTGAAGGCGCAAGGCAAGGCGTTCGTCGACCTCCAGGGCGATGTCACCGCCGACGACATCCGCCTCGCGCATCGCGAGGGCTACGACCACATCGAGTACGCCAAGCGCTACACCACCCACGCCATGGGCACCGAACAGGGCAAGTCGGGCGGCATTCTGGGTGCCGCGGTGCTGGCCGAGGCGCAGGGCGAGGCGGTGGCCAAGGTCGGCCTGCCGAAATTCCGGCCCTATGCGGTGCCGGTCACCTGGGGCGCGCTCGCCGGCGAGCATGTCGGCCGCCATTACGCGCCGACCCGGCGCACCGCACTGCACGACTGGCACCTTTCGCGGGGCGCGGTGATGATGGAGACCGGCCCCTGGCTCCGCCCCGCCTATTACCCGCGGCCCGAGGATGCCGACGCCTGGGCGAGTGTCGTGCGCGAGGGCCGCGCCGCCCGCGGCAAGGTCGCAGTCTGCGATGTCTCGACGCTGGGCAAGATCGCGGTCTCGGGGCCGGATGCCGGCAAATTCCTCGACCTGCTCTACACCAACAGTTTCTCGAACCTGCCGGTCGGGCGCGCCCGCTACGGGCTGATGCTGCGCGAGGACGGAATCGTCTTCGACGACGGCACCACCAGCCGCTTCGGCGCGCAGGATTTCTACATGACCACGACCACCGCGAACGCCGCCGCGGTGATGAGCCACATGGAGTTCCACCACCAGACCGTCTGGCCGGAGCTCGATGTGCAGTACGCCTCGATCACCGACCAGTGGGCGGGGATGAGCATCTGCGGCCCCCGCGCGCGCGAGGTCGTGGCGGCGGTGGTCGATCGTGACCTTGGCAACCTCGCCTTCCCGTTCATGGCGGTGGCCGACTGCCGGGCTGCCGGCGTGCCGGCGAAACTGTTCCGCATCAGTTTCTCGGGCGAGCTCGCCTACGAGCTGCACGTGCCGGCGGGTTATGCGGTGCATGTGTGGGAAGCGGTGCTGGCCGCCGGTGCCGCGCACGGCATCGTGCCCTACGGGATCGAGGCCCTCGGCCTGCTCCGCATCGAGAAGGGCCATGTGGCCGGCGCCGAGCTCGACGGCAACACGTCCGCCCACGATCTCGGGCTTGCGCGCATGCTGAAGAAGCGGGGCGAGTTCATCGGCCGCACCCTGGCCGGGCGCCCGGCGCTCCGCGACCCCGCCCGGCCGCGGCTGGTCGGCGTGCGCCCGGTGCGGCGGGGCGATCGGCTTTCCGGCGGCTGGCACCTGGTCTCGCGCCTCGACGACCGCGACAGCCAGGGCTGGATCACCTCGGTGACGCAGGGTGCCGAGATCGAGGGCTGGCTCGGCCTTGCGCTCGTGCGCAACGGGCCGGAACGGGTCGGCCTGCACATGGTTGCGACCTCGCCGCTGCACGGCGCCGAGGTACCGGTGGAGATCTGCTCGCCCCATTTCGTCGATGCCGAGAATGCTCGTGTCCGGGCCTGAGGCGCTGCATCCGCTCGCGTCGGTGCTTCGGCCCGGCCGCCACGGCGCCGAGACCGAGCACACGCTCCATCTCGAAGCGCCGGCGTGCGAGATCGTGCAGCTGCTGGCGCGGCGCACCGGCGCCGATGGCCTCGCGGCCGCGCTCGCCGGCCTGCCCGGCCCTGGCCACGCCGCCGCCACCCGCTTCGGCACCGCGCTGTGGCAGCAGCCGGGCGGCTGGGTCGTGGTGCGGCCGCGCGGCAGCGTAGGAAGCCTCGCCGGCGAACTTTCCGCCGCCGTCGGCGAGCACGCCGCCGTGATCGACCAGACGCATGGCCGCTCCCTGATCGCGATCGAGGGGTCGGCGGCGCGGCGGATGCTGGCCAAGGGCATCCGGATCGATCTCCATCGCTCGGTGTTCCCGGTCGGCGCGGTCGCCAGCACCGAATGTGCGCATCTCGGCGTCGTGCTGCACCGGGCGGCGCGTGATCGCTACGAAGTGATCGTGTTCGCGACACTCGCGCGCGATTTCTGGCACTGGCTGACCGAGGCGTCGGGAGAATTCGGCTACACGGCGGGATGACTCTCCGGCATGGTGCCCGGCAGGGAAGTGCCGGATCGATGAATTCTGATGCCGGAACCATGGCGCGGCAGGAAAGCGCAGAGGACGGCGGCGCGAGGGCAGCGCTTTGCGTGCGCGATCTCTCGGTGCACATCCCGCTTGCCGGCGGCAAGGTGCTGCGCGCGGTCGATGGCGTCGGCTTCGAGCTGCGGCGCGGCGAGACCCTCGGCCTGGTCGGCGAAAGCGGCAGCGGCAAGACGATGACCGCGATGGCGGTGATGCGGCTTCTGGAAGGGCCGCTGGCCGGTGCGGTGCGGGGCCAGGTGCTGCTCGACGGGGTGGAGCTGCTCGGCCTCGACGAGACGGCGATGAGCAGGGTGCGCGGCGCGGCACTCGGCATGGTGTTCCAGGAGCCGATGACCAGCCTCAACCCGGTGATGCGCATCGGCCGCCAGATTGCCGAGCCGCTGCGCCGGCATCTCGGCCTTGCCGGCGCCGGGGCGGCCGATCGCGCGGTTGAGATGCTGCGCCTGGTCAGGATCCCCGATCCCGGGCGGGCGATGGCGCTCTATCCGCACGAACTCTCGGGCGGCATGCGCCAGCGCGTGATGATCGCGATCGCGCTGGCCTGCCGGCCCGGCGTGCTGATCGCCGACGAACCCACGACCGCGCTCGACGTGACGATCCAGGCGCAGATCCTGGCGCTGATGGGCGAGCTGCAGGCATCGCTCGGCACCGCGATCCTGCTGATCACGCACGACCTTGCGGTGATCGCCGAGACCGCGCACCGGGTCGCGGTGATGTATGCCGGGCGCATCGTCGAGATCGCGCCGGTGGCTGCGCTGTTCGCCGAACCGCGCCACCCCTACACACAGGGGCTGCTGGCCTCGATCCCGCGCATCACGCACGAGCGCGCGCAGAGCCTGCACGAGATCCAGGGCAGCATCGCCGATGCGGCATTCGCCAAGGGCTGCGCGTTCGCGCCGCGCTGCCCGCGGGCGGCGGCGATCTGCGCGCAGCTGCCGGTGCTTGAGCCGGTGGCCGAGGATCACGAGGTCGCCTGCTGGCGGCATCGCGATGGCTGAGCGGCCGCCGCTGCTCGAAGTGCTGGACCTCGCGGTGCATTTCCCGATCCGCAAGGGGCTGCTGCGCCGGCGCGTCGGCACCGTGCGCGCGGTCGATGGCGTGTCGCTCAGGCTCGATGCCGGCGAGACGCTGGCGCTGGTCGGCGAAAGCGGCTGCGGCAAGACCACCACCGGCAAGGCGCTGCTGAAACTGATCCCGCCCTCGGGGGGCGCGATCCGGTTCGAGGGAGCCGACATCACCGATCTCGACCAGCGGCGCATGGTGGCGCTGCGGCCGCGGATGCAGATCGTCTTCCAGGACCCGTTCGCCTCGCTCAATCCGCGCCAGACGGTCGGGGCGATCCTGGCCGCGCCGTTCGTGATCCACGGCATCGGCGCACGGTCGGACCGTGCGCGGCGGGTCGGGCGACTGCTGCGCATGGTCGGGCTGCCGGCGGAATCGGCGGCGCGCTACCCGCACGAATTCTCCGGCGGGCAGCGCCAGCGCATCGGCATCGCGCGCGCGCTCGCGCTCGAACCCAGCCTGATCGTCGGCGACGAGCCGGTGAGCGCGCTCGATGTCTCGATCCAGGCGCAGATCGTGAACCTGATGAAGCGGCTGCAGGCAGAGCTCGGCCTCGCCTACCTGTTCATCAGCCACAATCTGGGCGTGGTCGCGCACATCTCCGACCGCGTCGCGGTGATGTATCTGGGCCAGATCGTCGAACAGGGCACGCGCGAGGAGATCTTCTTCGATGCGCGCCACCCCTACACGCAGGCGCTGCTGGCGGCGGTGCCGGAACCGGTGCCGGGCAGGCGCCGCGCCGGCGCGCCGCTCGGCGGCGACGTGCCGAGCCCGGCCGACCCGCCGCCGGGCTGCCGATTCCATCCGCGCTGCCCGCGCGCGATCGCGATCTGCCGCGCCGAGGCGCCCGAACCGCGCCAGCTCAGCGCCACGCACGCGGCCGCCTGCCACCTGGTGGTGCCGTGATCGCGTTCGTGCTGCGCCGCATCGCCCAGGCGATCCCGCTGATGCTCGGCGTCTCGCTGATCGGCTTCGCGCTGATGCACCTGGCGCCGGGCGGGCCGCTTGCCGTCTACACGCTGAACCCGACCATCACCGCCCAGGACATCGAGCGCATCCGCGTCATCTTCGGCCTCGATCAGCCGCTCTACGTGCAGTACCTGAAATGGGCGCGGGGCATGTTCACCGGCAACTGGGGCTACACGTTCTTCGGCGGCCGGCCGGTGCTGGAGGTGATCCTGGAACGGCTGCCGGCGACGCTGATCCTGATGGGCAGCGCGCAGTCGCTGGCGGTCGTGCTGGGGCTGCTGATCGGCACGCTGGGGGCGGTGCGCCGCTATTCGGTGTTCGACACGCTGGCCACCACGGGTGCGATGTTCGCGCTGTCGTTCCCGACCTTCTGGTTCGGGCTGATGGCGATCTACGTGTTCGCGGTCGAGCTGCGCTGGCTGCCCTCGGGCGGCATGTTCGAGCTCGGCAACGAGGGCGATCCCTTCGACCTGCTGCGCCACCTGGTGCTGCCGGCGCTGGTGCTGGCGCTGGTGCTGACCGCGCAATGGAGCCGCTATACGCGGAGCTCCTTCCTGGAGGTGCTGGGCCAGGACTTCATCCGCACCGCGCGCGCCAAGGGCCTGTCGCCGCGCCAGCGGCTGTGGCAGCACGCCTTCCCGAACGCCGCCAAGCCGCTGATCGCGCTGCTCGGTGTCGAGCTGCCGATGCTGTTCTCGGGTGCCTTGGTGACCGAGACGATCTTCGCCTGGCCGGGCATGGGCAGGCTGTTCGTCGATGCCCTGGGGATGAAGGAATACCCGATCCTGATGGGCATGATCATGTTCACCGCGATGTTCGTGATCCTGGGCAACCTGCTGGCCGACATCGCGGTCGCGGCGATCGACCCCAGGGTCAGGATGGGCGAATGAGCGCCGCCGCCGAAGCCGGGCCTGCCGCGCGCGTGATGGCCCGCTTCGCGCGGCACAGGCTTGCGCTGTGGGGCGGGCTTGCGGTGGTGCTGCTGTGCGCGGCCGCGCTGTTCGCGCCCTGGATCGCGCCCTATGACCCGGTGGCGCTCGACACCTCGCGCCGGTTCCTCGCCCCGTTCGAGAATTTCCGCTTCCTGCTCGGCACCGACGAGCTCGGCCGCGACACGCTCTCGCGCCTGCTGTATGGCGGGCGCATCTCGCTCACGGTCGGGCTGGTGGCGATGGCGACCACCGTGCTTACGGGCGCGCTGATCGGCATCCTGGCGGGCTATCTGGGCGGCCTGGCCGACACGCTGCTGATGCGCTTCGTCGATACCATGCTGTGCTTCCCGCAGGTGTTCCTGCTGCTGGTGGTCGCCGCCTTCGTGCCGCCGACCCTGGTCTCGATCAGCCTGATCATCGGGCTCACCTCGTGGATGGAGGTGGCGCGCATCGTGCGGGCCGAAATCCTGCACCTGAAGGAGCAGGATTTCGTCACCGCCGCGCGGGCGCTCGGCGCTTCGCCGGGGCGGATCATGCTGGTCGAGCTGGCGCCGAACGCGATGGCCCCGATCCTGGTCGCGGCGACGCTGAAGGTGGCATCCGCCGTTCTGATCGAGAGCTACATCTCGTATCTCGGCTACGGCGTGCAGCCGCCGCTTGCCAGCTGGGGCAACATGCTGACCAACGCGCAGGGCTACTTCGACACCCTGCCCTGGCTTGCGATCCTGCCTGGTGCCATGATCACGGTCACGGTGCTGGGCTTCAACTTCCTGGGCGACGGCCTGCGCGATGCGCTGGATCCGCGCCTTCGGATGGACCCGTGACCGACCACAGGGAGAAACGCAGAATGAGCATCACCCGCCGCACGCTTGGCAAGGCCGGCCTTGGCACAGGCCTCGCCGCCGCCGCGACCCCGCTGGCCGCCCCCGCCGTGTGGGGCCAGGCGGTCAACCGCGAGCGCATCATCCTGGCGATGACGCAGGAGCCGGTGCAGTTCAACCCGCTGCTGTTCGTCAATGCCGGCACCGAGAACGTGCCGGAAGCCTGCATGTTCGACGCGCTGTGGGACATCGACGATACCGGCACCTTCATTCCCAACCTCGCGGTGCAGATCCCCTCGGTCGCGAACGGCGGCATCAGCGCCGACGGGCTGACCTGGAAGGTGAACCTGAAACGCGACGTGAAATGGAGCGACGGCGCGCCGTTCTCGGCCAAGGACGTCGAGTTCACCTACCGCACCATCATGAGCCCGAACGTCGCGGTGCGCTCGCGCGGCGGCTTCGACCTGATCACCGATTTCCGCGTGATCGACGACCACACGGTCGAGATGAAACTGTCGCGGCCGTTCGTGCCGTTCCTGTGGGCCTGGCAGAACATGCACATCGTGCCGCAGCACATCCTGGCGAAGGAGGCGAACATCCAGACCGCCGCCTTCAACAGCAACCCGATCGGCACCGGTCCGTTCATGCTGCGCCAGCGCGTCGCCGGCAGCCACATGGTCTACGAGCGCAACCCGAACTACCACCGCGGCCCCGCCAAGGTGCGCCAGTTCATCCACAAGTTCGTGCCCGACACCAACGTCGCCTATGCCCAGGCCCGCACCGGCGAGGTCGATTATTTCGGCCTGCAGGGCGTGCCGAACGACCGCTGGCAGGAGGCGCGGGGCTTCGCCGACCGCGACTTCCTGACCTATCCGACGCCGAACGTGCAGTTCGTGTACTACAATTGCGGCAAGCCTCAATTCGCCGACCCGCGCGTGCGCAAGGCGCTGACCATGGCGCTGGAGATGCAGAGATCGGTCGACGACGTCTATTTCGGCAACCAGCCGCGCACGCTTTCCTACCTGCAGCCGACGCACTGGGCGTACAACAACAAGCTGGTCGACTATACCGCCAACCCGGACGGCGCGGCGAAGATGCTCGACGAGCTGGGCTGGCGGGTGGGCGCCGACGGCATCCGCGCCAAGGACGGTGTGCAGCTGAAATTCACGTGCAGCACCACCGCCGGCAACGCGCCGCGCCAGGGCACGCAGCAGCTGTTCCAGGCGAACTGGAAGAAGATCGGCGTCGAGATGGAGATCCGCAACATGCCGGCTTCCGTGGTGTGGGGCGAATTCACCACGCGGAGCCAGTTCGACACGCTGCTGGTCGCCTGGGACCCGACCGTGGGGCTCGACCCCGACTACACCGCCCGCGCGCATTCGAAGCAGATCCCGGTGCGCTACAATGTCGGCAGCAACTACGTGCAGTATGCCAACCCCGAGGTCGATGCGCTGTTCGAGCGCGGGGTTTCCGAACCCGACCGCGAGAAGCGGATCGCGATCTATCATCGCGTCCAGGAAATCCTGCACGAGGAGGTGCCGTTCGCGCCGCAGCTCGGCTCGGTGCAGGGGCATCTGAAAAAGAAGCAGCTGACCGGGCCGCGGCCGAACCAGTACGTTACCGACATCACCTGGAACGTGCAGGACTGGCACTGGATTTGAGCGGTTGACGCCGGCGGCGCGGCCGCGGGCGCGCCGCCACCGCGCGGCGAGGGCACGAATCGTCACCGGCCCGGAGGCACATGCCCCCGGGCCGGTCGTGGTGATGGCGGCCATACGATGGCGGCCAGGCGGTGGCGGCCAGGCGATGGCAGCCAGGCGGGCCGACCGGTTCAGCCCTGGCCGTTCGTCATGCTGTAGACGAAGCTGCCCGTGCTGATCTGCCCGCCGGAGAGCGCGCTGCGATGTCCGGTCGCCGGCATGCCGGTATCGCCGTAATTGTCGGCATTGTTGTACTGGAAACTGCCGCCGGTCGTGGTCGCGGCGCCACGGGCGGGGCCGAACCCGGAGGCGGTCACACTCGGTTCGAACGTACCTTCCATCGCCAGGGCGGGGACGGCGGCGAAGGCTGCGAGGGCTGCGGCGGCGAGGATGATCTTGCGCATGGCTGGAACTCCTTCAAGGGGTTGATCGGGGTGGTCGGTGCGGGGCGCGGCTCTGTCCGCCCCACGCATGCTGATACGGATCGCGGGCGCGATCGGATGCAGGCGCGGGAGGCAAACGGTGTCGTCCGTTCCGGATCGACACGCGCCTGCGTCCCGCGCCGCTGCATCAGCCGTTCAGGCCGGGGTTGTAGGCGAACGCGCCGGCCGCGACCGCGGTCGGCGCCGCCGGGCGCGCCGCGGCAGCGGCGGGTGCCGACGCGGTCTGGCCGCCCTCGCCCATGCTGTAGACGAAGCTCATGCCGACATCGCCGCGCGGGGCGGCTCCGCTGGCAGGCGAGGCGACTTGCTGCGGCTCGAACGTGCCTTCGCTGGCGAACGCCGTGGCCGAGGACAGAACCAGCAGCGACAAGGCTGCCGCCGTGATGGACTTACGCATGGTCTGATACTCCATATTGCTGCGATCGATGTCGTGTCGGGGGATCGAGCCCCGCCCCATGGCGGCGGGTTATTGCCCTGTCCGGTTGCGGCCGCATGTCGCGCAGGCGGAATCTTGGTTACCGATGTGACGCGGCGGCGAAACACGCCGAGTGCGCCGCGCGCGCAGGTCGCGCAGGCACCCATGGCCCTGATCGGCCGGCTTCCTTGCCGGCGGCACGCCTCGCGCGGTTCAGCCGCCGGAAGCGCCCGCCCCTGCCGCCGTGTCAGCGCATGATCGGTTCAGGTTGAACCGATCATCCTCTGCCAGTGATTGCCCGGGCGCGTGATTCACGTCCCCGGCGATCACGCACCAGCGACCCAGCCCTGCCGTGCCCGCCAGTCCGGCGCCAGGTTGCCGAAGCGCGACAGTTTCAGCTGCGACAGGTCGGCGAAGTCGCATTCGCCCTCGACCACCAGCTGCGCCAGCGCCCGCCCCGTTGCCGGCGACAGCCCGAATCCGACCGAGCTCATGGTCGCGATCACGACGTTGTCGGGGTCGGAAAGCCGCTCCAGCACCGGGCGGCCATCGGGCGTGTTCTCGACGATGCCGCCCCAGCTCCTGATCACGCGGACGGGAGGCAGTCTCGTGAACAGCTCGGCCAGCCGGCGCGCGAGCCCCGCCACCACCGGCGAGTTCACCGCCCTTGGCGTCGCCGGCCCGTCGAGGTCGATCCATTCGTGCGGGCCGCCGCCATAGGCAAGGTTGCCGCGCAGCGTCTGGCGCCCATAAAGCCCGTTGCCGTCGATGCCGCCCAGTTCCAGAAGCGGCAGCGGTTCGGTCACGATCATCTCGACACGTGCCGGCGCCAGCGGCACGCGCACGTCGAAACTGCGTGCGATCGCCGCGGTGTGCGGGCCGGCGGCGACCACCACGGCATCGCAGCCGATGCTGCCCTTGTCGGTCTTCACCGCAACCGCCCTGCCGCCACGGGTCTCGATCGCCTGCACGGTGGTGTGCTGAAGGATCGTGCCGCCCCGATCCGCGATCGCCCAGGCATAGGCCTGCACGGTGCGCTGCGGGTTGGCGTGCCCGCCATGCTTCCAGTGGATCGCGCGCGGCGTGCCTTCGGCGACCCAGGGGCAGAATTCGCGCAGTGCCTTGTTGTCGAGTTCCTCGGATTGGAAGCCCTGGTCGGTTGCGATCATGGTCGCCGCACGCAGGCGCGTCATCTGCGCCTCGTCCAGCCCGATGCGGATGCGATGCGGGCGCCATTCGGTGGGATAGCCGAGCAGCTCGTCCATCATCGGCCACAGCCGCTGTTCCTCCCTGAACAGCGGGCTGTAGGGATGGGTGCAGCCGCCGCCGTTGCGGCCCGAGGCTTCCCAGCCGACGATGCCCTTCTCGACCAGGGTGACCGGGTGGCCCATCTGGCGCAGCCAGAAGGCGGTGGAAAGGCCGGTGACGCCGCCGCCGACGACGATGATCATTTCGCGGCCATGTCCCAGGGGGTGCCGAGCCGGTTGCCGACAAAGGCGGCATCGGCGGGCACCGGCTGCCAGTGCGGCAGCCATTGGCTGGCGATGCCGAACCAGGCGGTCCAGTCGTGGTGGATGTCGGGCGGTTCGGGCAGTGCCGCCAGTGCCGCCAGCGGCAGCGGCCGCAGCGGCGGGCGGAAACTCGCCATCGGCGGGCGCTCGCCGCCACGCGACAGCAGCGCGTGCACGGCATCGCGGCAGCGCCGCCCCTGGCAGGCGCCCATGCCGGCCCGCGTCAGCCGCTTCACCTGGTCCTGGTTCAGCGGCCCGAGGTCGGCGAGCGGGTGGTGGCGGTCATCGCCGAGATATTTCGGCGGGCAGAGCGCCAGAAGGTCGGAAAGCGTCACCTCCTCGCACCGGCAGACGAGCGAGTCGGCGGTCGCCATCCGGTCGAGCCAGGCGGCGCGGCGGGCGATGCGCTCGCCTGCCTCGCTGCGCCCGGCGCAGGCGCCGGCGGCGGCAACGAAGCCCGGCAGGGCGCCCGGAACGAAGCCGCCGCGGCCGCCGTCGAATTCCGTCGGCACGCCCAGCACATCGAACAGCTCGATGTTGGGCACGGCATCGACCGCGAGCACGATGCTGTCGCAGGCGACCTCGCGCCCATCGGCCGCGATCGCCTCGACCTCGATGTTGCCAAGCGCGCGCACGGCAGCGGGTTCGCGCTGGTGCAGGGCAACCGTGATCCCGGCGTCGGCGGCGGC
>JADYYZ010000136.1 GCA_020853405.1 Acetobacteraceae bacterium | reverse complement strand
AGGGGATGCCGGGCTGCACGAGGGGTTTCGGCCTCGTGGTCGCGGCTACCCGCCGCCAGGCACGACAGTTTCGCCGCCAAGGCCGCCGGGCACTGCGGCGGGTAGATCTGTGGCCGGCGCCCTCGCCAGCATCCGGTCCGACGCTACCGGCCCCGCACGGACGGCCATGGTTCGCACGCGATGCCGTCGCGGTCCGCGTCAAGATGCGGCCAGTATCCGGGTTCCCCGATACGCGCCGGCGCCAAGCTGACTGCGCGTGCCGCACTGCAACTCCGGGCGGCAAGCTGGTGTCGCAGCGCAAGGGAAAACGGTACTGGGCGCGATGCCAGTTCCCAGACCGCCACGCCCAAAGATCCCGCCATCAGCATGGGGGCGATCCATCGCCACCACGGCGAGCGCCGGCGTTTACCCCAAAGCGGGGCTGGCGCCCGCCAGCGCCGCACACGATTGCGCAAGCTGATCCGATACGCCTGCACGTGGTGCTGCAGGGAAGGCCACATGGGTGGGCACGGTCCGACGTGATCGTGACCGGTGAGCTAATTCAGGCGGCAAGACACGGTGGCTCACCAGGGACGCGGCGGGATTGGCTGCGGTGATTCACCAATCGCTGGCCATAGGTCGTGGGAGGGGTGATGGCAGCGGGGATCATGACCAGGCGTATGGATTTGGATGCGGGGCGCTGCGCCGGCAAGCCCAGCGATCGGGTGAGGTTTCAGCAACGGGTCGGATGCGCCGGAAAGGCGACCTGGATTCCATGCAAGGTCCACGCGGCGACAGGCGCAGAACCGCTGTTCATCTCTACGGGCTACCGGGCGGGGCCGGGCACCGATCACGCCGCGATCGCAGCCCTCACCGCCGCCAGCGCCGCTTCGGCGTTCGCGGCATCCGGGCCGCCGGCCTGGGCCATGTCGGGGCGGCCGCCGCCGCCCTTGCCGCCCACCGCGCTCGCCGCCGCCTTCACCAGATCGACCGCCGACAGCCGCGCTGTCAGCTCCTCGGCGACGCTGACCACGATGCTGGCCTTGCCGCCCTCGGTGGAGACCAGCGCCACCACGCCGCCGCCCTGGGCACGGCGCAGCTCGTCGGCCAGGCCCTTCAGGTCGCGGGCGGGCACCTCGACCACGCGGCCGGCGAACTTCACGCCGCCCACCTCCTCGCCGGCCGGCGCCGCCGCGGCACCTCCGCCCGAGGCAAGCTTCTTCCTCAGTTCGGCCACCTCGCGCTCGAGCTTCCTGCGCTCCTCGGCGAGGGCAGCAACCCGGACCGGCAGATCCTCGGGCCGCACCCTGAGCGCGGCCGCAGCCCCCTCCAGCGCGCCCTCGCGGGCGGCCACGTATGCCAGGGCACCCTCGCCGGTCACCGCCTCGACCCGGCGCACGCCGGCGCTCACCGCACCCTCGCCGACCAGCTTGAACAGGCCGATCTCGCCGGTGGCGCGCACGTGCGTGCCGCCGCAGAGCTCGACGGAATAGTTGCCCTCGCGCGCGGTCATCGCGGCATCCTTGGCCATCGCGACCACCCGCACCTCCTCGCCATACTTCTCGCCGAACAGCGCGATCGCGCCCTTCGCCACCGCCTCCTCCGGGCTCATCAGCCGGGTGCTGACGGCGGCGTTCTCGCGGATGCGGGCATTCACCTCCGTCTCCGCCCAGGCGAGCTCCTCGGCCTCGATCGGCTTGTTGTGCGAGATGTCGAAGCGCAGCCGGTCGGGCGAAACCAGCGATCCCTTCTGCGCGACATGCAGGCCAAGCCGGCGGCGCAGCGCCTCGTGCAGCAGGTGGGTTGCGGTGTGGTTCGCCCTGATCTTCGCGCGGCGGGTGGCATCGACCTTCGCCTCCACCGCGCTGCCGGTGCGCACGATGCCGGATTCGATGCGGCCAAGGTGCACATAAAGACTGTGCAGCTTCTTCTGCGTGTCGGTGATGACGATCTTCAGGCCGTTGGCGTCCGTGATCACCCCGGTATCGCCGACCTGGCCGCCGCTTTCGGCATAGAACGGGGTCTGGTTCAGCAGCAGCGCGACCTGGTCGCCGCCCTTCGCCTCCGCAACGACCGCGCCGTCCCTGATGATGGCGGTGATCACGGCCTCGTTCGCCTCGGTGGTGTAGCCCTGGAACTCCGTCCCGCCGACCGAGTCACGGAGTTCGAACCAAACGGCTTCGGTCGCAGCCTCGCCCGAGCCCTTCCAGGCGGCGCGGGCGCGTTCGCGCTGGGCCTCCATCGCGGCGTTGAAGCCCTCGACATCAACGCTGCGGCCTTCGCCGCGCAGCGCATCCTGGGTCAGGTCGAGCGGGAAGCCGAACGTGTCGTACAATCTGAACGCTGCCTCGCCGGGAAGCGGCTGGCCGGCGCCGAGCCGGGCCGTTTCCTCGGCCAGCAGGCCAAGGCCACGCTCCAGCATCGCCTTGAAGCGCGTCTCCTCGAGTTTCAGGGTCTCGACGATCAACGCCTCGGCGCGGCCGAGTTCGGGATAGGCGACCCCCATCTGGCGGATCAGCGACGGCACCAGGCGCCACATCAGGGGCTCGGTCGCGCCGATCATGTGCGCGTGCCGCATCGCGCGCCGCATGATCCGGCGCAACACGTAGCCACGGCCTTCGTTCGAAGGCAGCACGCCATCGGCGATCAGGAAGCACGATGAGCGCAGGTGGTCGGCGACCACGCGGTGGGAAACCCTGTGCGGCCCGTCGGGGTCGGTCGCGGTCGCTTCCGCCGAGGCCAGGATGATCGCGCGCAGCGTGTCGGTATCGTAGTTGTCGTGCTTGCCCTGCAGGATGGCGGCGAGCCGTTCCAGACCCATGCCGGTGTCGATGCTGGGCCTGGGCAGGTCGATGCGGCTCTCCTTGGTGACCTGCTCGAACTGCATGAACACCAGGTTCCAGATCTCGATGAAGCGGTCGCCGTCCGCCGCGTCGCTGCCTGGCGGGCCGCCCGCGACCTCCGGCCCGTGGTCGTAGAAGATTTCCGAACACGGCCCGCATGGGCCGGTATCGCCCATCGCCCAGAAATTGTCCGAGGTCGGGATGCGGATGACCCGCCGGTCGGGCAGGCCGGCCACCTTGCGCCACAGCTGGGCTGCGTCCTCGTCCGAGGAATGCACGGTGACCAGCAGTTTATCCGCCGGCAGGCCATAATCCTTGGTTACCAGCGTCCAGGCGAGGCGGATCGCCTCCTCCTTGAAATAGTCGCCGAAGGAGAAATTGCCCAGCATCTCGAAGAAGGTGTGGTGGCGTGCGGTATAGCCGACATTGTCAAGGTCGTTGTGCTTGCCCCCCGCACGCACGCATTTCTGGGCGGTGACCGCGCGACGGTACGGCCTGGTTTCAAGGCCGGTGAAGACGTTCTTGAACTGCACCATGCCGGCATTGGTGAACAGCAGGGTCGGGTCGTTGCGCGGCACCAGCGGCGAGGATTCCACCACGGCGTGGCCGTTCTGCTCGAAGAACTTCAGGAAGGTCGCGCGGATGTCGTTACTGCTGGCCATGGGTGCGTCCGGAAGCGTTGGAACGGGTCAGGCCGGCGGTTCTAGAGCATGATCGCGGCAGATTGAAGCGACCATGCTCCGCAATTCCTTGTCTCAGCGCGTGATTCGCCTCT
>JADYYZ010000135.1 GCA_020853405.1 Acetobacteraceae bacterium | reverse complement strand
TATAACCGGGTCGGCAAGCCGCCGGCGGAACGCGACGAGGCGCTGGCGCTGGCGGCGATCGCGGCGCTGAAGGCGCCGCTTGCGGTGCTCGATGCGCATCTTGCGGGGCATGGCGGCTTCGTGGTCGGCGGGCGCTTCACGGTTGCCGACATCAACCTGGCCGAGGTGCTGCGCTATGCCCAGCCGGCGCCCGACCTGTTCGAGGCGGCCCCGCACGTGAAATCCTGGATCACCGCCTGCCAGGCGCGGCCCGCGTTCCGGAAGATGTGGGAGGAGCGTGAGCGCGAACCGGCCTGATCGCCGGCGCCGGCGCGGCCGCCTCAGCTCTGCTGAAGCTGCGCGAGCTGGCGCTTCATCGCCACCAGCAGCGCGTCGAACCGACCGTTATTGCGCTGCAACACAGAGGTGTACTCGCCGCGCTGGGTCAGCCGCATGCTGGCGCCCTCGGCGATCAGGTCGACCACCTTCAGGCTGCCGCCCTGGCTGGCGATCCGCCACTCGACGGTGGCCGGCGCCTGGCCCGGCCGTTCGATCACGGTGGCCACGCCCTGGCTTTCATCGTCGCTGCGGGTCGGCCCGGTGACATGGAATTTCAGCCCCCTCAGTTCGCCGAACCGGGCGCTGATATTCTCGACCAGCAACTGGTGGAACAGTTTCTGGAACTCGCTCTGTTCCTGGGCGCTGGCGGTGCGCCAGTAGCGGCCGACCACGAACCTGCCGACGCCGTTCATGTCGACGGTCTCGGACAGCAGTTGCGCGACCTTCTGCTGCTTCTGGTCGGTCGTGCCATCGCCGTTGATGATCGCCAGCAGCTGCTGGCCGCGGCGTTCGATGAACGCAACCGCGGGGTCGGGCTGCGCGCGCGCGGGCAGCGCCCCGGCGAGCAGCGAAACGGAGGCGGAACCCAGGAACAAGCGACGACGGATCATGCTGTCCACTCAGCGATTCTCGATTCGCGTGACCGGCCGGGCCGAGAACGGGGTCGCGGTGCCCTCGATCTCGCGCCGGCGCAGCTGCCAGTAGGCGCTGCGGAAGGTGGCATAGGGATCAAGCGAGGTGCGGTTCACCTCGTTGATGGTCTCGATCAGGTTCTCGCGCAGGTCGATCACGCCGAGCGCGCGGCGCGGCCAGGCGATATAGCCGGCATCGTTGCCGCGCACGATCCAGGGCCAGGGGTCGCTGGCCAGATCGACGCCGAGCCCGATGCCGTCGCGGAAACTGGATGGGCCGACCAGCGGCAACATCAGGTAGGGGCCGGAATCGATCCCCCACACCGCCATCGTGTCACCGAAACCGCTGAACTTGCGGGAAAAGCCGAAATCCTCCGCGGCGTTGAAGGCGCCTGCCAGGCCAACCGTGGAGTTGATGAAGAAGCGCGCCGTGGTGTCCGCCGCGCGGCCGGTCTGGCCCTGCAGCAGGTCGTTCAGCAGCGTCACCGGTTCGCGCAGGTTGGCAAGCCCGTTGCGCAGCACCTGGCGGATCGGCGCCGGGATCAGGTAGCGGTAGAATTCCGCCGCCGGCCCCAGGAACATGGTGTCGAACGCCTGGTTGACGAAAAAGACACCGCGGTTCATCGGCTCCAGGGGGTCGTTCTTCTCCCAGTACTCGGCAGTGGCCTCGGCGTCGGCGGGGTCGGGGCGGGTCGCGCAGGCACCGAGTGCGGCTGCGAGCACCAATGCCAGCATCGCCGGCAGGCAGCGCCGGCGCAGGGGATTTCTTTCGGGCATCGCGGGTCGGGTCACTCGTGCTCGATCGGGCAGGGACTCGGTGGAAAAGGGGATCGGGTCAGGCGAAACCGGCAGCATGGCGGTCAGCACGCCATGCTGACAACCCGGCGGAAGTCGATACTGGGCGGCCGGACCATAGGCCAAGCCCTTGACAGATGGAACACCATTGCACCCCGAGATTGCTATTCTCCTACCAACGCGCAAGGCAGCTGAGGCGATCCCCCCACCGGCGGCCCTTGATGAAGGGGCGGCACGCCGGCAGATGAGAGGGGCGGCGGATGAAGGGCCGAGACGATTCCCCGCCTTGCTGCCCCCGCCTTGCTGCCAATTCCGGAGTGCCCCGCCGATGACCGCCGACCCGTCCCCTGCCGCCGCCACGCTCTCGCGCTGGCTGACCAGCCCGCGCCGCGGCGGGCTGCCGATCCGCGAGGAAGGTGCCGCCTCCCCGAAACTCAGTTTCGAGTTCTTCCCCCCGAAGACCGAGGCGCTGGAGACGCAGCTCTGGTCCTGCATCCGCAGGCTTGAACCGCTGGCGCCGCGATTCGTCTCGGTCACCTATGGCGCCGGCGGCTCGACCCAGCAGCGCACGCACGCGACGCTGGTGCGGATCCTGCGCGAGACCGCGCTGGTGCCGGCGGCGCACCTGACCTGCGTCGGGGCCGCCCGCGACCAGGTCGATGCGGTCGCGCGCATGTATCACGAGGCAGGGGTGCGCCACATCGTCGCGCTGCGCGGCGATCCGCCGGCCGGCCAGACCAGCTACGTCCCGCACCCGGCCGGCTATGCCTATGCCGCCGACCTGGTGGCCGGCTTGCGGCGAATCGCCGATTTCGAGATCTCGGTCGCCGCCTATCCGGAAATGCACCCCGCTGCCGCATCGCCACTGGCCGACCTCGACAACCTGAAGCGCAAGATCGACGCGGGCGCGGCGCGGGCCATCACGCAGTATTTTTTTGACACAGAGACTTATCTCAGGTTCCTCGACCTTGCGATGGCTGCCGGCATCAAGGTGCCGATCGTCCCCGGCATCCTTCCCGTGACCAATTTCGCCCAGGTGAAGAAGTTCTCGGCGGTGTGCGGCACCTCGGTGCCGGCCTGGCTCGCCCGCATGTTCGACGGGCTTGACGATGATCCCGAGACCAGGCGGATGGTCTCGGCGATGGTCGCGGCCGAGCAGGTGCGCCTGCTGCAGGCGAACGGCATCGACGAATTCCACTTCTACACCCTGAACCGCCCGGACCTCGTGTTCGCGATCTCGCACATTCTGGGTGTGCGGCCGCTCAGCGGCGCGCTGGCGCGGGCAGAAAGCGGCGCAGCAGCGGCTTGAGCAGGAACGGGTTGAGGTAGAGCGGCAGCTGGGCGATCGCCAGGAACAGGGTGACGTCGCGCGGCGCCGATTCGGGCAGCACCGCGAGCATCAGCGCCATCTGCCGGTTGCCGATCAGCAGGCCCGCGGTCAGCCGCCGCTCGATCCCGGCTGGCAGGAACATCAGCGCGCCGAAGGCGAACAGCAGCGCGTTCAGCAGGAAGGCCGCGGCCAGCATCGTCGCCGCATGCAACGGCGCCTCCAGCGCGAGCCCGCTCACGCCGTCCATCACGCCGGTCGCGAACACGCAAAGGCTCAGCACCGTCAGCCCGTCGGTCTCGCGCGGGTGCGAAGCAAGGAACGCGGGCGCGGCCCGATGCGCGGCCAGCGCGGCCAGCAGCGGCAGGCCGACAAAGGCAAGCAGCCGCGCCATCATGCCCGGCAGGGTCAGCGCAAGGTCGAGCCCCGCCAGCGACAGCGCCAGCGGCGGCGCCGTGAACGGCGAGGCGATCATGCCGGCGACCGACACCGACAGCGCGAAGGCGGGGTCGAGCCCCATGATCCTGGCGAACGCCGGCGCACTGGTGATCGAGGGCGCGCAGGCGGTCACCACCATGGCGGCGGCGATGCCGGGCGGGATGCCGGGCAGGGCGCCCGCCGCCCAGGCGATCGGCGGCGAGGCGAGCAGCGTGGTCGAGACCGCCGCGACCAGCGCGGCCGGGCGGCGCAGATCGGCCAGCGCCGCCTGGAAATCGATGCGCAGCATGATGAAGAAGGTCATCACCAGCACGATCAGCGACAGGAACGGCCGAAGCAGGCCGGCCACCGGCGGCACCATCAGCCCGAGCGCGAGGCTCGCGGGGAAGGTGGC
>JADYYZ010000134.1 GCA_020853405.1 Acetobacteraceae bacterium | reverse complement strand
TGCTCGAAACCCTGCTGTCGGCGGCCGGCCCCGCCGACCGCGCCCTTCTCGTGCTCGCCGGTGCCGCCCTGCCGCAGGCCGGCCGCGCCCTTGCCGAGCGCGCCGGCGCCACCATCGGGGCGGTACGGGCGCGCAATCCTGGCCTGGTGCTGACGCTCGATCCGCTGGAATTCCGCGGCTGGCGTTATCACCGCGAACTCGCCTTCAGCATCTTCGCGCACAACTCCGGCGAGGAGCTGGGCCGAGGCGGCCGCTATCTGGGGCCGGGCGACGAGCCGGCGACCGGGCTCACGCTTTATCCCGACGCGGTCTTGCGCGCGGCCGCGGCGGCAGCGCCGCCCGCCCGCTGCTACCTGCCCTGGGGGCACGACCGCGCCGCGGCGGCGGTGCTGCGCGGGGGCGGGCTTGCCACCGTGGCCGCGCTCGCACCCGATCAGGACCCGCCGTCCGAGGGGCGCCGGCTGTCCTGCACCCACATCCTGCTGGGCGCGCAGGCGATCGCGCTTTGAACGCCGGGGGACTGCTGCAATGCCGAACGTGACCGTGATCGGCGCCCAGTGGGGCGACGAGGGCAAGGGCAAGGTGGTCGACTGGCTGGCCAGCCGCGCCGACATCGTCGTGCGCTTCCAGGGCGGCCACAACGCCGGCCACACGCTGGTGGTAGGCAGCCAGCAGTACAAGCTCAGCCTGGTGCCCAGCGGCGTCGTGCGCGGCAAACTCTCGGTGATCGGCAACGGTGTCGTGGTCGACCCTTGGGCCTTCCTTGCCGAACTCGACCGGCTGGCCGGGCAGGGGCTGGTGGTCGGGCCCGAGCTGCTGCGGCTTTCCGACACCGCCACCCTGATCCTGCCGATGCACGGCGCGCTCGATCGCGCGCGCGAGGCAGCGCGCGGTGACGGCAGGATCGGCACCACCGGGCGCGGCATCGGCCCCGCCTATGAGGACAAGGTGGCACGCCGCGCCATCCGTGTCGCCGACCTTGCCGAACCCGCGGTGCTGGAGGCGAAGCTCGACGAGCTGCTGCGTCACCACAACACGCTGCTGGCCGGCCTGGGCGCCGAAACCTACGACAAGGGCACGTTGCTTTCCGAGCTGCTGGCCGTGGCGCCGCGCCTGCTGCGCTTCGCCGAACCGGTCTGGCGCCGCCTGCACGAGGCCAAGGCGGCCGGAAGGCGCATCCTGTTCGAGGGAGCGCAGGCGGTGATGCTGGATGTCGATCATGGCACCTACCCTTATGTCACCTCCTCCAACACCGTCGCCGGCGCCGCGGCGGCGGGTTCCGGCCTGGGGCCGGATGCGGTGGGGCGGGTGCTGGGCATCGCCAAGGCGTACACGACGCGGGTCGGCAGCGGCCCGTTCCCGACCGAGCTCACCGACGCCACCGGCCGGCACCTTGGCGAACGCGGGCGGGAGTTCGGCACCGTCACCGGCCGGCCGCGCCGCTGCGGTTGGTTCGATGCGGTGATGGTGCGCCAGGCGGTGCGGCTGGGCGGCATCCAGGGTCTCGCGCTGACCAAGCTCGACGTGCTGGACGGCATTCCTGAGCTCAAGGTCGCGGTCGGCTACCGCATCAACGGCCAGGCATTCGACCACCTGCCCGCCGGCAGGCAGGCCCAGGCCGCCGCCGAACCGGTCTTCGAGACGC
Organism: Acetobacteraceae bacterium; assembly: GCA_020853405.1. Classification (GTDB taxonomy): domain Bacteria; phylum Pseudomonadota; class Alphaproteobacteria; order Acetobacterales; family Acetobacteraceae; genus JADYYZ01. The sequence continues at coordinate 2,268 of JADYYZ010000134.1, read as the reverse complement.
ACGAGGGCTGGACCCAGCCGACCAGTGGCGCGCGATCGTGGGCGGAGCTGCCGGCGCCGGCGATCAAGTACGTGAAGCGGATCGAGGAGCTGGTGGGCGCGCCGGTGACGCTGCTTTCCACGGGCGCCGACCGTGACGACACCATCCTGATGCAGGATCCGTTCGCCGCCTGAGCCTGCCTTAACCGTTCCTTCACCCGCGCTGCGCCAAACATCCTGCCAGCGCGTGCACGCGCGGGCATCTGAGACGGGCATCGCAACCAAGGGGCGGGGCAGAAGGCATGCCGCTCGACAGCACGGCCGGTTCGGGTCCTTCGGTCACGGCCGGGGAATGGACGGTGGCACTCGACCAGCCGGTGCCCGCGCTGTCGGGAACGCTGCCGGCGCTGGCGGCGCGCCATGCCTCCGGGCGGCGCGGCTATGCGCTCGCCTGCCGGCCCGACCTGCCGCCGCGCACCCAGGCGCTGGCGTCGCTGCCGCAGCCGCTGCCGGAATCGCTGCTGGCACCCCAGGCGATGGTGCCGGCGCGGCTGGCGGGTGCCGCACGCGAAAGCCTGCTGGCGGTGATCGGGCTGCCGCCCGGGCCGCCGATACTGACCACGCACACGCGCTGCCGGCCCTGGAGCGAGAGCGAACTGGTGCACGACCTGCTGCACCCGGTGGCGCGGGTGCTGGCCGCGCTGGAGCCGGCCGGCATCACGCATCGCGGCGTGCGGGTCGAGAACCTGTTCCGATCGCGTGATGGCGGGCCGGTCGCGCTGGGCGACGGGTTCTGCCTGCCGCCTGCCTTCCTCCAGCCGCCCTGGTGCGAGTCGCTCCCGATGGCGCAGTGCGTGCCGGAAGGGCGCGGCGCCGGCCAGCCTGCCGATGACATTTTTGCGCTCGGGATCGCCGTGATCTCGGTCGCCGCCGGACGGGTGCCGTGGGCCGCTGCCGACCCGCGTGACCTGCATCGCCTGCGGCTGGAAAAAGGCAGTTTCAATGCGTTGGTGAGCGAAATTCGGCTTCCTGCCGGGCTTGCCGACCTGCTGCGCGTGATGCTCGCGGACGATCCCGAGCTTCGCCCCGGCGCGGAGTTCGTCGCTGCCTGGCCCGCCGCCTCGATGCAGGGGCGAAGGGGTGCTGTGCGGCCGGTGCGCCGGGCAGCACGGCCGCTCGTGGTCGGCACCGAGAAGGCGCTCGATACCCGCGCTGCCGCCTGGCTGCTCGCCAGCTCCTGGAGCGAGGGCGCGCGGGCGCTTCGTAGCGGCGCGCTCGACGGCTTCGTGCGTCGCGGCATCGGCGATCCGGCGCTGGCCGAGCGGCTGGCGGAGACGGTCCGCACCGAGCAGGCCGAGCGCCCCGACACCGCCGACGACATGGCGATGTGCCGCGCGATCGCAATGCTGGACCCGCAGGCGCCACTGTGCTGGCGCGGGGTGGCGATGATGCCCGACGGCATCGGCACGCTGCTCGCGCGTGCCGCCTGCAGCCCGGCCGAGGCGCCGTTGACCGTGGCCGACATCGCTGCCCTGGTGCACGCCGAGGCACCGGCGCGCTGGGCGCTGTCGGGGGGCGATACGTCGAGTGCGGCCATGCATGCCCGCACCGGTGCGCAATGGCGCCTGCTGCTGCGCACGCGGGGGCCGGCAGGCGGCCTTGAACGACTGCTCTACCAGCTGAACCCGGGCCTGCCGTGCCTGTCGCCGATGCTGCGGGGTGTCTGGGCGGCAACGCCCGCCAGCCTGCTCGCGGCACTTGAAGCCGTGGCGCCGGGCGCGGAGGCGGCTGGGCAGGGCGGAACGCTGCCGCCCGATCCCGCGATCGCTGCCTACCTCGCGGCACGCCAGGGGCCGGCCGCCGAGCGCGCTCTGGCGGCGCTGGAGGCGCCGGCCGCGGCTGCGGCGACGGCGCGGGTCGCGGTGCTGGCCCGGCTGCAGGCGCGCCATGCGTCGGACCAGAGACTGCCGCGGCTTGCCGCCTGGCTCGCCTCGGCGTGCGAGCCGGTGCTGGCGACCTGGCACAGCCGCCTGACCCGCGAAGCGCTGCCCGCCCGGCTGGCCGAGGCCGCGGCGGCGGGCGATCTCAGCACCGTGCACGGGCTGCTCGACGATCCGGCGGCGCGCCAGGCAGATATGGCCGGGGCGCGGGCGGCGGCGGCGGAGCTTGCGGGGATCGATGCCGAGCTGGCGGCGATCGCGGCCGGGGCACCGCTCCGCCGGGCACAGGCGCGCGCCGCCGGCGAGCAGGCGGCGGCCGGGGTCAGCGTGACCTGCCTGCTCGGCATCGC
>JADYYZ010000133.1 GCA_020853405.1 Acetobacteraceae bacterium | reverse complement strand
GTGTGCTGCGGGCCCCGGCCGGGCCCACTCGCGCGTTGGTGCGGTCCCGGTCATGAGCGCCGCTCGGGCGCGGCCGGCAGCACGATCGTCGACAGGACCGGCCAGGTGACGTTCACCTTGTCGCCGGCCCGCAACGGCGCGGCCCCCGGGTTCGTCAGCTGCACGCTCACCAGGAGCTGCCCGCCTTCGATCCCGATATGATGACGGGTCGTGCCGCCGATGAAGATCGTCTCCCGGAGAATGCCGGGCAGCGTATTGCCAGCGCCCCCGTCCGGCGGGCCGACCAGCATCTGCTCCGGGCGGATCATGATCCTGACGTCGCGCCCCAGCGCGTGCCCGGGCCGGGGTGCGCGGATCGGCGCCCCCGGGCTGTTGTTGCAGCGCAGCTCCAGGAACCCGCCGACCTCGCCGACGGCGGTCGCATCGAGGATGTTCGACTCGCCGAGAAAGTCGGCGGCGAAAACCGTGCGCGGCCTGAAATAGACCTCCTCGGGCGTCCCGAGCTGCTCGATGCGGCCCTGGTTCATGAGGCAGATCCGGTCCGACATGGTGAGTGCCTCCTGCTGGTCGTGCGTGACGTACAGGATGGTCGTGCCGAGCTGCTTGTGCAGTTGCTTGATCTCGAGTTGGAGCTGGTCGCGCAACTTCTTGTCGAGCGCGCCGAGCGGCTCGTCCATCAGGATGATGCTCGGCCGGAACACGATGCAGCGCGCGAGCGCGATGCGTTGCTGCTGGCCGCCCGAGAGGGCGCGTGGCAGACGATCCGCAACATGCGGCAACTGCACGATCTCGAGTACGCGCGACACCTCACGGCGGATCTCAGCCGCGCCGACGCGGCGCATGCGCAACGGGAAGGCGATGTTCTCGAAGACGCTGAGATGGGGAAACAGGGCGTAGCTCTGGAAGACCATGCCGATGCCGCGTTCCCACGGCGGCGCATAGGTCGCCTTCATCCCGTCGATCCATAAATCGCCGCCATCAGGCTCAAGCAGGCCGGCCACCATCATCAGGAGTGTGGTCTTGCCCGATCCGGACGGGCCGAGCAGGGTGACGAACTCGCCTTCACGCACGTCGAGATCGGTCGGCGCCAAGGCCACCACGTCGTGATAGGACTTGCGCAAGGCCCTGACCACCAGCTTCTGGTTCAACGGTGCTGCGGCGGGCGAGATGTCGCTTGTCGGCGGATCGAGAGCCATGTCGCACTTTCCGAACGGCGGTCGCAGCCTTGCTTCGGAACGTTAGCGGCCGGACCATGATAAACCAAGAGCAGCCGGGCTGGATCACAGCGCTGTCACCAGGGCCGCCGGCGTGCGACGTGCGGCGCACCGGTGCGGGCGCGGCGACCCTCGGACCGGGTGCAGCCATGATGACGACCGAGGTATCGCGGCCATGCGAATCGACGAGGCCATCCGGGGCCTGATCGGACCGGATTCGTTCATCACCGACGAGGACGCGATGGCGCCCTATCTCGTCGATTGGCGAAACCGCTATCACGGCCGGGCGCAAGGAGTCGCACGACCCGCAACACCGTCCGAGGTCGCTGCCGTGGTCCGGATCTGCGCGCAGAACGCGGTCCCGGTGGTCCCGCAAGGGGGCAATACCGGGATGTGCGGCGGCGCCACACCCGACCCGACCGGGCGGGCGATCGTCATCGGTCTCGACCGCATGAACCGCATCCGCGACGTCGATCCGCTGAACAACGCGATTACGGTCGATGCCGGCTGCGTCCTGGCCGACATCCAGGCCCGCGCGGGCGAGGTCGGCCGGCTGTTCCCCATGGGGCTCGGCAGCGAAGGGAGCTGCCAGATCGGCGGCAACCTCTCGACCAACGCGGGCGGCACCGCCGTCCTGCGCTACGGCACCATGCGCGACCTTGTGCTCGGGCTCGAGGTGGCGCTTCCCGACGGCCGGATCTGGAACGGACTGCGCGCGCTGCGCAAGGACAGTACCGGCTACGACCTCAAGCAGCTCTTCATCGGTGCCGAGGGAACGCTCGGCATCATCACCGGCGCGGTCCTAAAGCTCTTCCCCACGCCCATGGTCTCCCGTTCCGCCATGGTCGCGCTCGACGGGGTGGAGGCGGCGCTCCGGCTCCTCGCGGCGCTGCGCGCCACCTGCGGCGACCGGCTGAACGCCTTCGAGATCATGTCGGCGGGGCAGCTCGCACTCGTACTCAGGCACATCCCGGATGTGCGTAACCCCGTCGCGACCGAGGCCCCGTACTATCTGATGATCGAGGCGAGCGATGCCGCCGGTGCTGATGATCTCGGCGGCATGCTGGAAACGGTCCTGGGACAGGCGCACGCCGACGGCACCATCCTTGATGCGGTCGTCGCGTCGAGCGAGGCGCAGGCGGCGCTGATCTGGCGGCTGCGCCACAGCGTATCGGAGGCGAACATGCGGGAGGGCCTCGGCGTCTCGCACGATACCTCGGTACCCATCTCGCGCCTGCCCGAGTTCGTGGCCGACTGCACGGCGTCGCTCGGCGAGCGCTTCCCGCAGGCCAACACGGTCTTCGTCGGGCATGTCGGCGACGGCAATATCCACGTCGTCGTCATCTTCCAGCGCGAGCTCTTCCCCGACGCGGACGCCTTCGAGCGCGTAGCAACCGAGGTCACCACGATTGTCCACGACGCGAGTGCGGCGCGCGGCGGCAGCATCAGCGCCGAGCACGGCATCGGACAGATGCATGCGGCGCGGCTGGCGCGCTACAAGGACCCGCTCGAGCTCGATCTGATGCGGGCCATCAAACGGACCCTCGACCCTGGCGGAATCATGAATCCCGGCAAGATTCTCGTGCCCTGACAGGGGTCAGCGCCAGCCCGCTTCCGGGAGAGCGACCCCGACGCCCGCCGCTGCCGCGCGGATGAGCCGCCACGTCGTGGCATCGACCGGGATCCCCTCGGCGTCGCGCCTGGCGCGGGTCGCCCGCTCCGGCTCGCCCGGCAGCAGGATCGGCATGGCCGGGTCGCGCGCCGGGGAGGATGTAAAGAACTGCGTGCCGAGCGCGATCTCCTGTTGCCACGTCTCGCGCCCACCAAGACGGTCCGGGTCGATCATCACGGACAGCATGTTGTTGAGGTAGACATCGTCCCCGGACGAGCCCGGATGGCACATGCGGCCGCCGGTCAGGGCGCCGGCGAGCACGTCGCAGAGGAGACCGAGGCCGGAGCCCTTGTGCTCGCCGAACGGCAGCATCGTTCCGACCGGCTCGTCATAGACGACGCGGGCGTCCGTCGTCGGCTCGCCGTCGGCGTCGAGGAGGAAGCCAGGTGGGACGGGGACGCCGCGGTTCATCGCCACGCGGATCTTGCCCTGCGCGGCACGGCTCGTGGCGAAATCGAGGACCAGCGGATCGGCGCCCTCGCGCGGCACGCCGATGGCAACCGGATTGGTGTGGAGGCGGGATTTGATCCCCGCGAAGGGTGCGACCACCGGCGCGGTGCCGACCACGTTGACGTAATGCATGCTGACAAGGCCAGCCCGGCAGCATTGCTCGGCATAGTGCCCGATGCGGCCTACGTGATGGCTGTTCCGCAGCGCGATGATGGCGACGCCGCGCTCCCGCGCCCGCGCAATGCCGATCTCCATCGCCTCGTGCGCGACGGCCTGGCCGAAGCCGCGATGACCATCGAGCGTCAGCAGTGCTCCGTTATCCATGGCGGCCGTCGGCCTCTGGTTCGGCTCGACCTTGCCCTCGCGCACCATGCGGACGTAGAGCGGGATCAGGCTGATGCCATGGCTGTCGTGACCAAAGAGGTTCGCAAGGACGAGATGATCGGTGACGAGCGCCGCCTCGGGCGCATCCGATCCGATGGCGGAGAAAATCGTCGTCACCTGGGCGCGCAGGTCTTCGGCGGCGAAAAGAATGTCGGGCTGCGCCGGACTGGTCATGGCTGGTCTCCTCGGTCGGTTCGCAAGCACCCCAGGCACCGCCCGACCGGTGCGGAGCGAAGCGGGTGGAACGGCGGTGCGCCGAAAGCGTCATGCGCGTCGGCCAGCCGGTTGACCGCGCGGCCTGACGCGCTAACGTCGCTCCATCGGCGAACGTGACCGCCTCAGGCCGCGACCAACGCCGCGGGTCCCACGCTTCGCCAGCCGGTACGAGTGACCTCATCCGGCGCGTGCGTCAAGGCGATGTCGAGACGGTCCTGCAGGTTCAGGTCAGGGTCCTGCATGGTTCTCGTCCCGTTCCATGGCGACCGAGGCAGAGGAGACACGGAATGACCGCGACAACACGCAGAGCATTGTTGAAGGCCGCGACCGGGGCGCCAGTCGCGCTCGGCGCGCCGATGATCTGGCGCAAGGCGAGCGCGCAGGACCGCCGCATCGTGGTGCGCGATTCCGGCGGGCCGTTCACCAAGGGCTTCAGCGAAGCGTTCTACAAGCCGTTCCGCGAGGCGACGGGTATCGAGGTGGTCGGGGTCGCCTCGACGCACGAGCCGACTGCCCAGATCCGCAGCATGGTCGAGACCAAGAACTTCGTCTGGGACGGTGCCGAGATCAGCATTGCCGCGGTCAGGCAGCTCGCGGCCGGCGGCTTTGTCGAGAGGCACGGGCTCGAGAATGATCCGGCGGTCAAGCAGCTCTCGCCCGAGTTCATCGATCCCTATGGCGTCGGGTCGAACGTCTATGCAACGATCCTCGCCTATCGGCGCGACCGCTTCGAGGGCCGGCGTCCACCGCAGAGCTGGGCTGATCTGTGGGACGTCAGGGGCATTCCGGGGCGGCGCGCGATGCGCAAGCATCCGTTCGACACCATCGAGCAGGCGCTGATGGCGGACGGGGTGCCGCGCGACAAGGTCTATCCGTGCGACCTCGACCGCGCCTTCAAGAGCCTCGATCGGATCAAGCCGCACGTGATCACCTGGTGGACGGGCGGAACCCAGGCCACCCAGATGCTGATTTCCGGCGAGGTCGACATGGTGCCGACCTGGGTCGCGCGGGCCCAGGCCGCGATCGACGAGGGCGCGCCGGTCGGGGTGTCGTGGGAGGGCAACATCTGGAGCTATGACAGCTGGTGCATCGTGAAGGGAACGCCGAAGGCGGACCTCGTACGCGAATTCATCAAGTTCACCTGCGACGCCAAGCGCCAGGCGGCCTTCACGCCCTTTGTCTCGAACGGCCCGACGAACCCCGACGCGTTCAGGTTCATCGATCCCAAGAAGGCGGCCTCGCTTCCGACCGCACCCGAGAACAAGGCCCGCGGCCTGCTCATCGATGATGAGTACTGGGCGAAGAACAAGGACGCGGCGATCGAACGGTTCAACGGCTGGCTGCTGACCTGACGGCTGCGGGGTCGGGCCGCGGACCGGGCCTGTTCCCGCCGCGCGAACCGGTTTCGCGCGTTGCAGTTCCCATTCAAGAAGGCTCAAGGCACATGGCCATTACCAGACAAGACCTATCAGGCGTACTGCCCGCATTCCCGACGCCCACCCAGGGCGACGGCGAGATCAACGTTCCCGTTCTGAAGAGCCTCATCGACTACCTGATCAGGGGCGGTGTCGGTGGCCTCGTGCCGGTCGGCGGCACGGGCGAGTTCACGGCCCTGTCGCCGGCCGCGCGCGCGTGCGCGGTGGAGACCACGGTCGCCGCCGCTGCGGGCCGGGTCCCGGTGGTCGCGGGCGTCCTGTCGCCGGGCCTCGCCGAGGCGGTTGCCGCCGGGCAAGACCTCCGGCGCGCCGGGGCGGATGCGGCCCTGCTGCTCGTGCCGTTCTACGTCACGCCGACCCAGGCGGGTATCATCGACTATTTCCGCGCCTACCGCGACCGTGTCGATCTTCCGATCGTGCTCTACGACATCCCCTATCGCACCCGGATCACGGTCACGCCGGAGACCATCGCAACGCTCGCCCGCGAGGGCACCATCATCGGGATGAAGGCCTGCAATCCCGACATCGCCCATTTCGAGCGGGTGCTGGCCTATGCGGGCGAGCACATGGCGGTTCTGAGCGGCGAGGACGGCCTGTTCCCGGTCGAAGTCGCCATGGGCGCACCAGGCGGTATCCTCGCAACTGCCTCGATCGTGCCCGGCCACTGGGTCGAGATGTTCCGCCTCGCCCGTGACGGCAAGCTGCCGGCCGCGCTCCAGCTTCATCACAAGATGTTCCCGCTGATCGACGCCGTGTTCGCCGAGTGCAACCCGGGGCCGCTGAAGCAGGCCATGCACCTTATCGGCTTCGACGCTGGCCACGTGCTGCTGCCCCTGAAGCCGCCTGCGCAAGCGGTCATGGACCAGGTCCGCAAGGCCCTCGCGGATCTGGCCGACAAGGATCTGGATGCCCGGCTCGAGGCGGCCTGAGCGTTACCGCCGGTTCGTCGGCGGCACGGCGGAGGGTGCATGGCGCTTGCCATTCCCGACGGGCTGAACACCGCGCTCATCCACGATGCTGCCGTGGCGATCATCGGCGCCACGGCGGCCGGGCAGAGGGTGCTGACGCGGTTCAAGGCGCTCGGGATTCCGGCGCTTGTCGTCGCGCCCGCCGCCACGCTCCGCCTCGTCCGCTGCGACGAAGCGAGCGACGACAACCGCAGGCGCGTGCTCGAGGGCTACGACGCAATGCCAGCGGGCAGCTTCGGCGTCGTCCAGGTGGTCGGCGACGTCGGCGGCGCTGTTCTCGGCGACGTTGTGGCACATCGCCTGAAGCAGCGGGGCGTTTATGGTGTCATCATCGACGGACCGGCCCGCGACGTCGGCGGCGTCCTCCATCACGGACCACCCGTCTGGTCGGCGGTGATCACAATCGCCGGCATGGCGTCGCGGCAGATCGCCGCCGAGAGCGGCGTCGCGCTCGTCATCGACGGCGCCGTGGTGCGCCCGGGCGATGTGATCGCGGCCGACCGCGACGGGGCGATCGTTATCGCGCCTGACCAGCTCGTGCCGATCCTGGCCATGGCGACCCGACTGAGGGATACCGAACAGGCACTGCACGAGCGCCTCGCGCGGGGCGCCTCGCTCGTCGATGCGCTGATGGGTCCCGATGTCCATGGCAACCAGTCGAGTCCGAGCTCGGATCGCCGATAAACCTCGAGTTTGGTGATATCGGCGTGCTGCGAGGCGGCGTGTGGTGAATCGGTCGGGCCATGTCTGATGCGGTGCTGACACCTGAGGATCGGGCCTGCCTCCCGGCGGCGCTGCGCCGGCAGGGGGAACGCCGCGGTGCACTGTCGGATGGGTGCACTGCAGCGTCACGTTGCCCAGACGTGCCATCGTGCGTGAAGCGCGGTTCGTGCTGCCAGACCGGCAGGGCGGCGTGATCACGATCGAAGCCAACGGCGATGCGGCGCTGCTCGTGCTCGGCGGCAGACCGATCGAGGAGCCGGTCGTGATGCATGGACGGTTGCCCATGAACACGGCAGGTGAGATCAGGCACGCGCTCACCGGCTTCCAGAGCGGGACGCTCGGAAGGGTCGCCATCTGGCCATACCCCGCCCCCGTCTGCCAGGGCCGGCGGCTGGCAGCCCGAAGGCAGGCGGCCCGAAGGCAGGCGGCCCGAAGGCAGGCAGCAGGATCACACCGGCAGCATGCCGCGATGGATTTGAAAGCCGCGCCCGCAACCCCAGGCGTCCAGCTGGGCGCTGGCGCGCCGCACGCGGTCACGCGCGCCGGGCGGACTACAGGCTCGCTTCCAGGATCGGCTCGATCTCCAGCGAACTCTCGCCGCGGCTGAACGCGATCGCCATGCGGAAGGACTGGGTGATCCGAAGCGCGCGGTCCATGAACAGCGATGCCACCTCGGGCGG
>JADYYZ010000132.1 GCA_020853405.1 Acetobacteraceae bacterium | reverse complement strand
CGCCGCCCTGTCCGCACCGGGCGCCACCACGCGCACATCCGCCCCGAGCAGGTCGAACAGCAGCCGGTTCCCTTGCAGCACCTCCCCGTCGGGCCGCGCCGGGCCGGGTATCAGCAGGATGACCTTCATCGCGAACCGCGCGGCAACCGCCGCGATATCGCGCAGCTTGTTGGATTGTTCCGCGGCATAGGCGATCAGCGTGTCCGCCCCGGCGCCGCGCAACGACCCGATCGCGAATTCCAGCAGCCGCGCCTTGTTGCCGCCGACACAGAGCCCTGTCAGGTCATCGCGCTTGATCAGCACTTCAATCCCGAGTGCCTCGGAAAGGCGCGGGGCGGCCTCCAGCGGCGTCGGCAAATGCCCGAAACACACCCGCGGTTGCCCCTGGCACATCATGGTCGTGCGCCGCGCATCGCAAGCATCGGGCCCGCCATCATGCCGTCGCCCGCAATCGGCTGGGATAAAGCTCGACCTTCGGGTGGAACACCACGTCGTCATCCAGCGGAAACATCGGCCTTGGGCAGACACGGTGCCCGAGGCTCCCGAGGTTCGCCGATGTCGAGCCGGGAATGTCGAGCACATGGTTCCGGCGCGCGAAGGTGAAGTACCGCATCGCCGCCCCCGGCGACTTGACCACGATGATATCGGCCTGTTCCGGGTCCAGCCCATGCGCAAGAAAGATCGCGCGATCCATCATGAACACCGCATGGCTGATCGCCACGATGCGGATTTCGCCGTGCCGCAGCACCGCCGTCGGCCCGGCATGGGCCGGCATCCCCGAAAATCCATGGACGTACTCCCCGTCCCCCAGGCGTTCCACCTCGACCTCCAGTTCCAGCGGCGGAAACCGCGCCGGGTCGATCGTGCCGCCGAGCGAAACCCGCAGCCGCGCGCCCACCCCGGCCGCGTGCGCCCGGGCCGCCGCCGGGGCATCGACGATCGGCATGATCGCTCGCCCGCGATAGCCCGCCGCGAGCAGGGCCGCCAGGATCGTGTTGCTGTCGCCCGAGGCGCCGCTGCTGGGGGCATCGGCGGCGTCGGTGAACGTCACCGGGCCGGGCTGGCTGACGGCATCCGCCATCGCCTCGGGCAGGCTCACCAGCTCCGCCAGCATCTTCGCGTGATCGGCCCAGAACGCCTCCGCCAGTTCCATCGCCAGGCGCCGTGCCTGCTCAGGATCGTTGTCGGTGACCACCAGCGATTGCGAGCCAAGCTCCGGCGCATCGGTGAACGGGTTGCCGATCAGCACCGCCGCCGACATCGCCTCGCCGCTGGTTTCCATCGCCTTGGCCCGGTCGACCACGCGGCCGTACAGCCCGGTGGCGGTGATCAACTCCGGCCCGCGCACCAGCGCCGGCATGAAGATCCGCGCCATCACCGGCCGGGCGCCGCGATCCAGGATCGCTTCCAGAAGCCTGGCCGCCCGCTGTCCGGTGCTGGTGAAATCGTTGTGCGGATAGGTATGGAACACGGCAACCGCATCGCAGTTCGACAGCATGCGACCGGTCAACACCCCGTGCAGGTCGAGCGAAATCACGATGGGGACATCCGGTCCGACACAGGCCCGCGTGGCCTGCAGAAGATGGCCCTCGGGGTCGAATTCGCCGATCGCCCCCATCGCACCATGCAGCGACAGGTAAACTGCCGCCACATCCGCGGTCATCGCGCCGGCGATCGCCTGCGCGAACTCCCGCGCAAGCCGATCGAACCCATTCTGCGACAATGGTCCCGCGCTGCACGCCGAAGCGCCAAAGACCGGCACCAGCTCCAGGTCATTCCTGGCGCCGAGAATGTCCAGCGCGCCGCGAATGCACGTATCCGCGCCGGAGTGCGCCTCAAACAGCGCCTGGCCGCGCAGGATCGTGAAATCCTCATACCGGCTGGGGTGCGGATTGAACGACGAGATTTCCTGCTCGCAGCCGCCAACAAGAATCTTGCGCATCCAGGCGCCTCTTGCGGGATAGCCTGTCAGCGTTTCAGCCGACATTTCCTAGATGCCCGGACCATCCGGTCACCTTGCCTGAACGATAGTCGCCGAACCGGACGCTCGGCAAGAACGACCGCGCACGACCGGCCCGAAATCCTCGTGACGCCCAAGTTGCTCCCCACTCGGACACGGATTCCACCCGGCCTGGGGCACCGCCCCTCATCGATTGGCGTGGCCGTCAACGCCGGCGGCGTCATCCCACCGGGCTGTCGCCGATCGAGGATCGCCTCGACCATGTCGGGCTCCAGCAGCATCAGCCGCAGCACCCGGCTGAAGCCGGTCCCGTTCGCCGCCTCGCCTGGCGCGATCACCCAGCGAAACCTGCCGGTGCCAAGGCGGGCCAGATCGCAGAACGCATGGTCCGCTCCGATCTCGTCATCCTCGACGAGCGGGGCTACCGGCCGACCAGCGCCTCAGGCGGCGCCTTGCTGTTCCACCTGCTCAGCGGGCTCTCCGAACGGACCAGCGCCGCCATCACCACCAATCCCAGCTTCTCCGAATGGGCCGGCATCTTGGGCGACGCCAGGATGACCACTTCACTGCCCGGCCGGCCGACGCGCCATTGCCACATCCTGGAAACCGGAAACGACAGCTTCCGCTTCAAGGCCAGCGCAAAAAACACCAAACGCGAACGGACCAAGCTGTCACCTGACCCCATCCTGCCCAGGGGGCCACAGCCCTCAAGGCGGGTCACTTCTCCGCGAAAATCAACAGCTGCGTGAACCAGAAGGCGTCGGACTGCGGGCCGTGTCCACCACCGAGCCGCGCCGGTGCATCGCGCGGCGGATGGCACGCACCACGCGCTCGGATGGAGGTTTGGGGGCCGGGTTCGAGGATTTCTCGCCCATCCTGTTCTCCTGCGACGGCACGATGCGCAAGAAATCCTCCGTTGCTCGATGACGCGAAGCTGTCCGGCGAGCGCTGGTGCGGGACAGCGACGGCCTCGCAATGGACTGCACGCGCCTCAACCGCTCCGCACTCGCCTCCCTTCGACGGGTCTCCCCTTATCCTCATGATCAGAAGACTGCCTCAAAATATCGGAATGGCCCCGCACGGCTTCCGAAATGCGACTTCGAGGGCCGGGCATTAAACTTGTCGAACCGGCCAACCTCAGCATAGAATTTTCCTCGCGGGGATGCAGGAGAGCCGGAATGGTCACGCAGAACAAGTTCGGAATTGCCATCAACCGACGGACGGCGATCGCCGGAGCCGTTGGCGTGGCTGGATGGCCCTCTGGGGCCCAAGCAGCGCGCCGGAAATTCGTCACCGCGAACAATAATCCCTATGACATTCTTGATCCGCACCAGGTCTTCGACATCGGCCGCATTGCCATCCGGCTGAACATGTACGATGCCCTGACCCGCTGGGTGGACAACCCGCCGACATTGGAGATGTGGCTCGTCGAGAAACCGGACATCACCAACGGCGGCAAGACCTACACCTTCAAGCTGAAGCCCGGCATCACCTTCCACGACGGCAGCCCGATGACGGCCGAGGACGTCGTGTATTCGATGGAGCGCATCCTCGCCATCAAGAAGGGCGCCTACGGCCTGTTCAAGGATGTCGTCGCCCCAGGCACCACCAAGGCGCTGGACCCGCGCACCGTGCAGTTCAATCTCATCACCCCGTTCGCCGTGTTCATGGCGGTGCTGTCGGAAATGTGGGTGGTCAACGCCAAGATCGTGAAATCCCATGCCAAGGGCGACGACTGGGGCGCCGACTGGCTCAGCCGCAACGAGGCCGGTGGCGGCGGCTACCAGCTGCGCCGCTTCGACCCGGCGATCGGCTTCCAGGCCGCCCGCTTCGAGAAGCATTTCGCCGGCTGGGGCAAGAACCGCATCGACGACGCCGAGTTCCGCGTCTCGATGGAAACCGCAACCCGCGTGCTCGGCGTCATCAAGGGCGAATTCAACACCTGCGACGGCTACCTGCCGGCCGAGCAGATGGCGCGCATGAAGGCCTCCGGCAATGTGAAGACGTGGGAGGCGGAAAGCATCCGCACCTTCTACTTCATCATCAATAACTGGAAGGCGCCGCTGAACGACGTGAACATGCGGCGGGCACTGTCCTACTGCTTCGACTATGACGGCTTCAACAACAACATCCTGGGCGGCACGGTGGTGCGCAACGCCGGGATCATCCCCAACCCGATGTGGGGCGCGCCGAAGGACCTCAAGGGCTACACCTACGACATCGACAAGGCCAAGCACCACCTGAGCCTTGTGAAGGAGAAGATCCGCCCGCTGCAGATCGGCGCCATGGCCGGCTATCCGCAATCCGAGCAGGCGGCGCAGATGCTGCAGGCCGGCGCCGCCAAGGCCGGCATCGACATCAAGGTGGTGACCGAGCCCTACACCACCATCGCCCCGAAACTGTCCGACCGCGAGCGCGCCCACGACCTGGTGCCGCTGTGGCGCAGCGCCTATTTCGCCGATCCGCACAACTGGACCGGCTTCCTGTTCAACTCCAGCAACTTCGACGCCGGCAACGCCAGCTACTACAAGAATGCACGCGTGGACGAGCTATGCACCAAGGCGCTGGAGATCACCGACCAGGCGCAGCGCCGGGCGATGTACGAGGAGGTCTCGCGCATCCTGGTGGATGAAGCCGCCGGCATCTTCATCAACAACACGAAGTACCACGGCCCCTTCACCAAGAACGTGAAATCCATCCGCTTCTGCCCGATCGGCGACGCGCAGGACCTGCGCTGGATCGAGATGGAGGCCTGATGCGATGGGCTGCTGAAGGCGATCTCGCCGGCAGCGCGGGCCACACCACCGGACCGATCGCCCGATGCACCTGATCGCGCTCGCGCTCCGGCGTATCGCCTGGATGCCGCCCACGCTGCTGGGCCTGACGCTGATCGTCTTCGCCATCTCCCACATCATCCCCGCCGATCCCGCGCGGGTGATCGCGGGAGAGAACGCCTCGGTCGCGCAGGTCGAGGCGCTGCGCGAGAAGTTCGGCCTGGACAAGCCGCTGCCGCAGCAATTCCTGCGCTATGTCGGCGACGTCGTGTCCGGCGAGATGGGCATCAGCCTGTATTCCCAGCGCCCGGTGGCCGACGACCTGGTGACCCGCCTGCCGGCAACCTTCGAACTGGCCCTGGCGGCGATCCTGGTGGCGATCGTCCTCGGGCTGCCGCTGGGCGTGGTCTCGGCGCTGTACCGCAATTCGCTGCTCGACCAGGTGATCCGGATGATCACCATCGCGGGCCTGGCGATGGCGGCGTTCTGGCTGGCCATCCTGCTGCAACTGCTGTTCAGCATGCACCTGGGCATAACCCCGGTGCAGGGCCGGATCAACGGCTGGGGCCCCGACACCATCACCGGCTTCTACACGATCGATGCGCTGCTGCGCGGCGACTGGGACACATTCGGCGAGGCGCTGCGCTATCTGGCGCTGCCCACCGTCACCCTGGCGATCCCGGCTGCCGCCACCATCGTGCGCTTCACCCGCGCGGGCGTGCTCAACGTGATGTCCAGCAACTTCGTCTTCTACCAGGCGGCGATGGGGTTGCCGCGCCGCGTGGTGATCTGGAAATACATCCTGCGCAGCGCGCTGATCGGCACCGTCACCCAGATCGGCCTAGTGTTCGGCAACCTGCTCGCCGGCGCCGTGGTTGTCGAGACGGTGTTCTCCTGGCCCGGCCTCGGCCTGTTCGCCTACAATTCCATCCTGCAATCGGACTACAACGCCATCATGGGCTTCACCCTGTTCACCGGCAGCGTTTTCATCGGCGTCAACCTGGTGGTGGACATCGTGCAGGCCACCCTGGACCCGCGCGAGCGGTGAGCCTCCTGCGCCGCCTGCTGCGCGACCGGGCCCTGGTGGCCGGCGTTGTCATCGTCACCCTGCTGGTGCTGGCCGCGGTGTTCGCAACCCCGCTTTCCACCTTTCCCGACCATGTCACCGCCTTCGATCCGGAGTTCCGGCTGCGCCCGCCGGGCGAGACGTTCTTCCTGGGCACCGACCGGATGGGGGCGGACATCTATTCGCGCCTGCTGTTTGGCGCCCGGCTGACCATCCTGATCGCCGTGCTGGCCACCAGCGTCTCGGTGCTGATCGGCGTGCCGATGGGCCTCGTCGCCGGCTATTACCGCGGCTGGGTCAGCGAGCTGCTGATGCGCACCTCCGACGTGTTCCTGGCGGTGCCGCAGATCGTGCTGGCGATCGCGATCGCGCAGACGCTGGGCCCGGCGATCCAGAACGTGATCCTGGCGCTGTCGGCCACCTACTGGCCGTTCTGGGCGCGGCTGGTCTATGCCGAGACCCGCAGCCAGCGCAACGAGGTCTATATCGAGGCGGCGATCGCCATGGGCGCCTCGCCGCTGCGGGTGATGGTGCTGCACATCCTGCCCAACATCGCCAGTTCGATCATCGTGCGCACCACCATCGGCATGGGCGGCACCATCCTGGCCGCCGCCTCGCTCGGCGTCCTCGGCCTCGGCGCGCCGCCGCCCACGCCGGAATGGGGGCGGATGATCGCCGAAAGCCGGGAGTTCCTGCCCCAGGCCTGGTGGTATGCCACCGCGCCGGGCATCGCCATCCTGCTGGTGGTGATGGGCTTCAACCTGCTCGGCGACGGGCTGCGCGACGTGCTGGACCCCCGCATCCGCCGGGGCGGTGATGATGGAAGGTGACGCGGCGTTTCTCGACGTTCGCTCGGTCTCGGTCTCGTTCGGCACCGAATCGGGTGTGGCCCGCGTGCTCGACCAGGTCAGCCTGTCGATGCGCCAGGGCGAGATCATGGGCCTGGTCGGCGAATCCGGCTGCGGCAAGACCACCCTGGCCCGCGCCATTCTCGGCGTGCTGCCGGCCAATGCCAGCATCGACCATGGCAGCCTGATCTTCGCCGGCGAGGACCTGTTCGCGCTCGACCCCGCCGAGGCCGGCGAGCGCATCCGCGGCCGCGCCATCACCTTCATCCCCCAGGACCCCTACGGCAGCTTCAGCCCGCTGTTCACCGTCGGCGACCAGCTCTCCGAGCTGATGCGCTGGAAGTCGCCGGACCGCCCGGCCGGCGAGCGCGGCTACACGCGCGCCCGCCGGCGCGCCGATCTCGCGCGCACCCTGGCGATGCTGCGCGCGGTGCAACTGCCGGACCCCGAACGGCTGCTGCGCAAATACCCGCACGAACTCTCCGGCGGCCAGCGGCAGCGGGTCATGATCGCCATGGCGCTGCTGCCCGAGCCGCGGCTGGTCATCGCCGATGAACCCACCACGGCACTGGACGTGACCATCCAGGCCCAGATCCTCAAACTGCTGCGCAACCTCGCCACCCAGACCGGCGCCTCGGTGCTGTTTACCACCCACGACCTCGGCACCGCCTGGGAAATCTGCGACCGCATCACCGTCATGTATGCCGGGCAGGAGGCCGAGACGGCCGAGGTGCGCCGCTTCTTCGGCCAGCCCGCCCACCCCTATACCCGCATGCTGCTCGACAGCCTGCCGACCCAGGGCTCGGCCCTGGCGGGCATTCCCGGCGACGTGCCGAGCCCGTTCGCACCGCCGCCGGGCTGCCGCTTCCACCCGCGCTGCCCGCGCGCCGCCGCCCTGTGCAGCGCCAGCCATCCCGCGCCGACCCATCCGGCACCCGGCCACAGCGTGCGTTGCCACCATCCGCACCTCCATCCCGCCGAGGAATCGGCATGAGCGACGCACCGATCCTGGAGCTCGGCGCGCTGGAGAAGCACTTTGCCATCCGCAACGACTTCGGCTGGCGCACCGGCTGGCTGCGGGCGCTGGACGGCGTCTCGCTGGCGGTGCGGCGCGGCGAGATCCTGGGCGTTGTCGGCGAATCCGGCTGCGGCAAGTCCACTTTGGGCAAGACCATCGCCGGCATCCATCCCCCCACCGGCGGCAGCGTGCGCTTCGAGGGCAACGAGATCGCCACCCTCTCGCCCAGCGCCGGCCGCACCCTGCGGCGCAACCTGCAATACTGCTACCAGGACCCCGGCGCCTCGCTCGACCCGCGCTGGAAGATCGGTCGCGCGCTTGAGGAGCCGCTGGTGGTCCATACCCGGCTGTCCGCCGCCGACCGCCAGGCGCGCGTGGCCGAGGTGCTGGCCGCCGTCGGGCTGCCGGAACGGCACCTGGACCTCTACCCGCACGAAATCAGCGGCGGCCAGCAGCGCCGCGTCGGCCTCGCCCGCGTGCTGATGCTGCGGCCCAGCCTGGTCATCCTCGACGAGCCGACCTCGGGGCTGGACGTGTCGGTGCAGGCGACGGTGCTGAACCTCTTCGCCTCGCTGCGTGCCGCCTTCGACCTCACCTATCTGTTCATCAGCCACGACCTGTCGGTGGTGCGCCTGTTCAGCCACCGCATCGCGGTGATGTATCTCGGCCGCATCGTCGAGATCGGCCCGACGGAACAGGTCTTCCGTGACCCGCGCCACCCCTATACCCAGTCGCTGCTGGCCGCGGTGCCCGAGATCGGCGGGCGCCGGGTGACCGAGACCTTCTGGCTGGAGGGCGAACCGCCGAGCCCGGGCAACCTGCCGCCCGGCTGCCGCTTCGCCCCGCGCTGCCCGCGCGCCGACGCAACCTGCCGGGCCGAAGACCCGGCCAGCCGCGCGCTGGACGATCACCGCCTCGTCGCCTGCCACCACGCCGAAACCACGGGGATCACCGCATGACCAACAAGCTTGCCATCGTCACCGGGGGCGCGCGCGGCATCGGCCGCGGCTGCGCCCACGCCCTGGCGAAGAAGGGCCTCGACATCGCCCTCGTCGACCTTCTGGAACCCGAGATGGCGCGCACCAAAGCCGAGCTGGAAGCACTCGGCGTCGCCGCGCGGACCTACCAGGCCGACGTCGCCTCCTTCGCCCGCGCCGCCGAGGTGGTCGCGGCGATCCATGCCGAATTCGGCCGCATCGACGTGCTGGTGAACAATGCCGGCCGCGGCAACCCCAAGGGCATCACCGAGATCACCGAGGACGAGTTCGACCGCACGATCGCGGTGAACCTGAAAAGCTGCTTCAACTACATCCACGCGGCCGCACCGCACATGCTGGCCGGCGGCGGCGGGCGCATCGTCTCGATGTCGTCGCTGAACGCCCATTCCGGCGGCGTCACCAGCGCGGTGTCGAAATTCTCCTATGCCGCGGCCAAGGCCGGCATTCTCGGCATGACCCGCGCGCTGGCCAAGGAACTCGGCCCGACCATCGCCATCAACGCCATCTGCCCCGGCGTGATAGAAACCG
Organism: Acetobacteraceae bacterium; assembly: GCA_020853405.1. Taxonomy (GTDB): domain Bacteria; phylum Pseudomonadota; class Alphaproteobacteria; order Acetobacterales; family Acetobacteraceae; genus JADYYZ01. Next base: position 12,353 of record JADYYZ010000132.1, on the reverse strand, counting down.
AACTCGGCAACGTGCTGACCAAGGCGCGCGGGCCGGAACTGATGAAGGGCATCGCCCTCGGCCGCCTCGGCACGCCGCAGGACGTGGGCGAACTCGTCTGTTTCCTCGCCACCGTCGAGCCCAACTTCATCACCGGCCAGAACTTCGTCATCGACGGGTTCCAGTGGGTATGCTGACGGCGGTGCTGGAATTTACGAGTTCTGGTCGGGTTTCGTTGTTCGGTTGGTGACCGGTTCCCCGTCCCGACTTGCCGTATTCTGGATGTCGCACGCAGCCGCGCCTTCAGTTCGCGTGCCTATCCGCTGCAAACCCACGAGATGCTGTTCGATGCCGATGAGCACGGCTTTCTCCGCAGGGACGCACGGCCGGCATTGGTTATCACGAACGCTGCACGCGCGACCGCTGCACGCGCCGCCTGTCGTTCACCTGATGCGCCCGTGCCTGATGCGCCCGTGCCTGATTCGCCCGTGCCTGATGCGCCCGGGCCAACCAATGCCGGCCGTCCGGCCCGATCACCGCTTGGCGATGTTCCAATACACCATCACAGCAGCACTCAACATGCCGTTCACATTGGACCGCATCGCCACCGGCTGGTCGTACTGCCCCAGCACGCGATAAGGCTGCATCTCGGCCAGCCGCCGGTGCAGCCTGTCCAGCGTCGCGGGCCGCTCAGCGTCGTTCGCATCCAGGAAGGCCTGGCGCAGACGCTCCGCCTCCTCGTCGCATGGCCAGCCGGCGAAGTTCCGGCCGTCGCAGGACATATTGGTGCCGATGTTGGTCAGCGGATGGTGCATCGTCGGGCCGGAGGAGCCGGTGTTCAGCAGGTGCCAGCCGCCCTGTGCCGGGGTGCCCTTGTTCGACTGCCGGCCCGCCGTCGTGCCCCAGTCGGCGATCACCAGGTCGATATTCATCCCGGCCTTGCGCATGGCGTCCGCCATCACTTCGGCCTGCCGTCCGATCCAGCCAATCTCGGTGGTGGCGATATAGGTCAGCTTCTCGCCCTTGTACCCCGCCTCGGCCAGCAACTGCTTCGCCTTCTCCAGGTCCGGACCCAGAGTCTCCGCCCCCGCCGTGGTCCCGTAGGGGCCACCACACACGTAGAACGAGTTGCAGGTCTTCCAGTATTTCTCGTCACCGAATCCTGCGGCCATCACGTCGCGCTGGTTCACAATATAGGCCAGCGCCAGACGCGCCTTCGGGTTGTTGAACGGCGGATGCAGCGAATTCGGCCGCAGCAGCGCGGTGTTCGACATCTCCGTCAGCTTCTGCAACTTGATGTTGCGATTGCGCTCCAGCAATGGCAGCAGGTCCAGTGCCGGCTGCTCCCACATGTCCACCTCGCCGGCCTGAAGCGCGGCGGCGGCGGTCGAAGCATCCGGGATTACCCTCCACTCCACCCGGTCCACCTTGGCCAGCCGCGCCCCAGCGAGCCCGTCCGGCGCCTCCTTGCGCGGCACATAGTCGGTGTTGCGGTCGAACACCGTCAGCGCGCCGGAAATCCGCGCCCCGTGGTTGAACCGGAACGGCCCGCTGCCGATCGCCGTGGTGATCGGCTTGGACGGGTCGGCTTCGATATCCTTCGCGCGCATGATCACCGGGATCATCGCCACCCCTGAGCCAAGCGCGAACAGCATCGCCGGGAAGGGCTTGTTCAGTCGGATTTCGAATGTCTTGCCATCGATTGCCGCCACCTCCGAAGCGTAGGAGGCCAGCTTGGTGCCCACGAGGTCACGCCCCATCCAGCGCTTCAGCGAGGCTACGACATCGGCCGAGGAGACCGGCGATCCGTCGTGGAACCTCAGCCCGTCGCGCAGCACAAAGCGCCACACCAGTCCATCGGGCGAAGTGGTCCAGCTCTCAACCATCTGCGGTTTGGACTCGAGCTTGGAATCCCAGGAGAAGAGCTGTTCGAACACCATCAGCCCGTACTGGCGGGTGATGACGATCGGTGCCCAGACGGGATCCAGCAGCGTGAGATCGGCATGCGGTACCACACGCAGCACAGTTGCGGGCGCCTGGGCCTGAGCATGCGCCGCCGGAACCGGCATGACGGACAACCCGATAGCTGCAAGGGCCGCGGCAGCAACACGCAGGGGATGCCCCATGATTCTCATCGATCTCTCCTTGGCTCTGCCGGCGATGCGGGTATCACAGCAGTATATGCCCCGGCCTGGCGCCGAACAATATCGGAGCCTGGAGGACGCGCTGCCCTTGGCGATAGGCGGGAGCGGATCGGTCCCGGTGCCGATCCTGCGCAACTGCTTTACCAACCTCGACCTCTCGAAGGGCAAAGCCTACCTCGCCAACCGCCGCTCGAGAGACCGTCCACAACGTCTGCGCCGAAATCCGGCTTGATCCTCCACACCCGATGCAGTGTTTCGTCCGCCGCGGGTCGGAAAGCCCGGTGGCAACCGATACCCAACAGACACCGGCCAACCCGGGCGTGGTCCAGACGCGGAAAGATTGCAGCCCCTGGCGGCATGACATAGCGTTGATCCGACCGGCCCGCGCGGGTCCGCAATGTGGGGGATGCAGCCATGGCGTCTAGGCGACAGCTTCTCGGTTCAGCAACGGCGATCCTGATGGGCGGGCGCATGTCGCTGCCCCGCCCGGCCAACGCCCAGCAGAAGCGCGGCGGCATCCTGACCGCCATCCTCAATCCCGAGCCGCCGATCCTCGTGCTGGGGTTGAACCAGCAGGCGCCGACGCAACTGGTGGCCGGCAAGATCTACCAGGGCCTGCTGCGCTACGACTTCAGCCTCAAGCCGCTGCCGAGCCTGGCGAAGTCCTGGACCGTGTCGCCCGACGGGCTGACCTATACCTTCAGGCTGGAGGAGGCGGTGAAGTGGCATGACGGCGCGCCGTTCACCGCCGAGGACGTGGTGTTCAGCTGCGCGAAGTTCCTGCCCGAGGTCCACCCGCGCGCGCGCGCGTCCTTCGACCGCTGCGAGAGCATCACGGCGGCGGACAAGTTCACCGTGGTGTTCAAGCTGAAGGCGCCGTTCGAGCCGTTCCTGTACGCCTTCCTGCCGGCCGGCGCGCCGATGATGCCCAAGCACATCTATGACGGCAGCGACTATCGCGCCAACCCGAAGAACGCCACGCCGATCGGCACCGGGGCGTTCAAGTTCAAGGAATGGGTGAAGGGCAGCCACATCCACCTGGTGCGCAACGACGAGTACTGGAAGCCGGGCCGGCCGTATCTCGACGGCATCACCTATCGCGTGATCCCCGATGCCGCCGCCCGCGCGCTCGCGGTGGAAACCGGGCAGGTGGACCTGGCGCAGGGCAACGACGTGGAGGCGTTCGACGTGCCGCGGCTGGCCAAGCTGGCGCATATCGAGCTGTCCACGAAGGGCTACGAGACCGTCGCGCCGATCTCCTGGATCGAGCTGAACCACCGCGGCGCGCCGATCAGCGACAAGCGGTTCCGCCAGGCGATGATGCACGCCATCGACCGCGACTTCATCGTCAAGAACATCTGGTTCGGGCTCGGCCGCCCGGCGACCGGGCCGATCAACACGGCGACGCGCTTCTACGACCGCAAGGCGCTGAAGCTGTACCCGTACGACCAGAAGCGGGCCACCGCGCTGCTCGACGACATGGGGCTGAAGCCGGATGGCAGCGGCATTCGCGCGCGCATCAAGATGATGATCCTGCCCTATGGCGAGGTGTGGGTGCGCCAGGCGGAATACGTCAAGCAGGCGTTGCGCCGGATCGGCATCGACGTGACTCTGGAATCCAACGACGCCGGCGGCTGGGTGAAGCGGATCGGCGACTGGGACTACGAAACCAGCTTCGATTTCGTCAGCCAGTTCATGGACCCGGCAATGGGGGTGGCGCGCACCTACATCTCCAGCAACATCCGCCGCGGCGTGCCGTTCACCAACACCATGGGCTACGTCAACAAGCGGGTGGACGAGCTGTTCGACGCCGCACCGAAGCAGACCGACGTGACCCGCGCGCAGGCCATGTACAGCGAGCTGCAGTCGATCCTGACCGAGGACGTGCCGGTGCTGTGGCTGACCGAGCTGGAATTCCCGGTGCTGATCAACAGGAAGTTCAGCGCCGTGAACATCGACGCCAACGGCCCCAACAGCGATTTCGACGAGGCGCACCTGACCTGAGGCCGGCGGCGTGGGCGGGAGGCTCGGCTATATCGGCCGGCGGCTGGCCAAGGCGTTTTTCGTCATCCTCGGCATCATCGTGCTGAATTTCCTGCTGATCCGCCTGGCACCGGGCGACCCCGCCATGGTGCTGGCCGGGGAGGCCGGCGCGGCGGACCCGAAATTCCTCGCCGATCTGCGCCATGAGTTCGGGCTGGACCTGCCGCTGTGGCGCCAACTGCTGATCTACATGCGGGGAATCCTGAGTTTCGATCTCGGCTTCTCCTACCGCCAGAAGGCGCCGATCCTCGACCTGATCATGCAGCGCCTGCCGCAGACCATCCTGCTGACCGGCACCGCGCTGGCCTTTGCCATCGCGGTCGGCGTGTCGCTGGGGGCGATGGCGGCGCGCCATGTCGGCACCTGGTGGGATTCGGCGATCACCACGCTGGCGCTGCTGGTTTACGCCATGCCGCAGTTCTGGCTGGGGCTGATGCTGGTGCTGCTGTTCTCGGTCCAGCTCGGCTGGCTGCCGACCTTCGGCATGAACAGCATCAGCGCCGACTACACCGGCATCGACCATGTGCTGGATGTCGGGCGGCACCTGATCCTGCCGTCGCTGACGCTGGGGCTGTTCTTCATGGCGGTCTATGCCCGCCTCACCCGCGCCTCGATGCTGGAGGTCGCCGACCTCGATTTCGTGCGCACGGGCCGCGCCAAGGGCCTGGCGGAGGGGCGCATCCAGCGCCGCTACATCCTGCGCAACGCGCTGCTGCCGGTGGTCACCTATGCCGGTCTCCAGGCCGGCTACCTCGTCGGCGGCTCGATCCTGATCGAGACGGTGTTCGCCTGGCCCGGCATCGGCCGGCTGGCGTTCGAGGCGGTGCTGGTGCGCGACTACAACCTGCTGCTGGGCATCTTCATCATCGCCTCGGTGCTGGTGATCGCCTTCAACCTGCTGACCGACGTGCTCTACACCATCGTCGATCCGCGCATCGAGCTGGGCGGCTGATGGATTTCCTGCGCCGTTTCAGCCGCAACAAGGGCGCGGTCGTCGGCGCCGTCGTGCTGGCCGCCGTGCTGCTGCTGGCGCTGCTGGCTCCGCTGATCTACCCCGAGACCCCGTGGGAGATCGTCGGCCCGCCCTTCCGCAGGCCCGGCGAGATGGGTTTCCTCCTCGGCACCGACACGCTCGGCCGCGACGTTGCCGCCGGCATCGCCCATGGCGCGCGGGTGACCCTGCTGCTCAGCCTCGTCTCCACCGCGGTCGCACTTTCGATCGGCGTCGTGCTCGGCGCGGTGGCCGGCTACCATGGCGGCTGGGTGGACGACGTGGTGATGCGCTTCACCGAGTTCTTCCAGACCATTCCCAACTTCATCCTGCTGGTGGTGCTGGTGGCGATCTTCACCCCCTCCATCACCTCGATCGTGGTGGCGATCGGCATCGTGAGCTGGCCGCCGCTGGCGCGCATCGTGCGGGGCGAATTCCTCACCCTGCGCTCGCGCGAGTTCGTCCAGGCCGCGCATGTGCTGGGCCAATCCAGCCCGCGCATCATCTTCGGCGAGATCCTGCCGAACAGCCTGTCGCCGGTGATCGTCTCGGCCTCGCTGATGGTGGCCACCGCCGTGCTGCTGGAATCCGCCCTGTCCTTCCTCGGCCTGGGCGATCCGAACCTGATGAGCTGGGGCTACATGATCGGCGCGGCCCGCACGGTGATCCGCCAGGCATGGTGGATCAGCTTCTTCCCCGGCGTGGCCATCGCGCTGACCGTGCTGGCGCTGAACCTCGTCGGCGAGGGCCTCAGCGACGCGCTCAACCCCCGCCTGGCCCGCCGAGGCCGCGCATGAAGCGGATGGAGGTTTTTTGCTTCTTTTTTTCAAAAAAGAAGGTCTTCTTTTTGAAAAAGGAAGCAAAAACTTTTCACTACTTAAGTATGTCTGCCGTCGTCTCATGAGCGACACCGCGCCGCTGCTTGCCGTCGAGGGCCTCACCGTCGCCCTGCCGCCGGGCGCCGAGCGGGCGCATGCGGTGGAGGGCATCGGCTTCACCCTGGCGCGCAACGAGATCCTGTGCATCGTCGGCGAATCCGGCTCCGGCAAGTCGATGACCGCGCACGCCATCATGGGCCTGTTGCCGCAGCCGCAGGTGCGGGCCACGGCCGGGCGCATCCTCTACCACGGCGAGGATCTGCTGCGCGCCGATCCCGCCCGCATGCGCGCGCTGCGCGGCCACAAGCTCGGCATGATCTTCCAGGAGCCGATGACGGCGCTGCATCCGATCATGCGGGTGGAGGCGCAGATCGCCGAGGTGATCCAGCAGCACGCGCCGCTGGACCGCGCGGCGCTGCATGCGCGCGTCACCGAACTGCTGCTCGCCGTCGGCCTGCCCGACCCCGGCCGGCTGCGCCGCGCCTATCCGCACCGGCTTTCCGGCGGCCAGCGCCAGCGGGTGATGATCGCCATGGCGCTCGCCCTCGGCCCCGATATCCTGGTCGCGGACGAGCCGACCACGGCGCTGGATGTCACCACCCAGGCGCAGATCCTGGCGCTGATCCGCGACATGCAGGCGGCGCGGCCGATGGGGGTGCTGCTGATCACCCATGATTTCGGCGTGGTCGCCGAGGTCGCCGATCGGGTGGCGGTGATGCAGCACGGCGCGATCGTCGAGATCGGCCCGGTCGCGCAGATCCTGGAGGCGCCGGAGCATCCCTACACGCGAAGCCTGATCGCCGCCGTGCCGCGCCTCGCCGCCGCCCCGCGCCGGCTTGCCGCCGATGCCCCGGTGATGCTGGAAGCCGAAGCCGTCACCAAGGTATTTGCCCAGCGCAGCTGGATCCCCGGCCGCGGCACCGAGGTCGTGGCGGTGAAGAACGTCAGCCTCGCATTGCGCCGCGGCGAGACCGTGGGGCTGGTCGGCGAGTCAGGCTCCGGAAAATCCACCTTCGCGCGCTGCGTGGTCCGGCTGCTGGAGGTCGATTCCGGCGCCATCCGCCTCGACGGCACGGATATCGCCGCACTCGGCCGCCGCGCCCTGCGCCCGTTCCGCCGGCGCATCCAGATGGTGTTCCAGGACCCCTACGCCTCGCTCAACCCGCGCCGCCTGGTCGGCGACATCATCGCCGCCGGTCCGCTCGCCCATGATGTGCCACGCGCGGAGGCGCGGCGCCGCACCGACGAATTGCTGGCCCTGGTCGGGCTCGATCCCCAATCCGCCACCCGCTACCCGCACGAATTCTCCGGCGGCCAGCGCCAGCGCATCGGCCTGGCCCGCGCCCTGGCCATGCAGCCCGAGATCCTGGTGGCCGACGAGCCGGTCTCGGCACTCGACGTCTCGGTCCAGGCGCAGGTTCTGGCCCTGCTCGCCGACGTGCGCGCGCGCTTCGATCTCGCCATGCTGTTCATCACCCACGACCTGCGCGTCGCCGCCCAGGTGTGCGACCGCGTGGCGGTGATGCATCGCGGCGAGATCGTGGAACTGCGGCCCACGGCCGAGCTCTTCGCCGACCCGCGGCACCCCTATGTCCGCGAGCTGCTGGCCGCCGTGCCGGGGCGGCGCTGGCTGCCCGCGGTCGCCGGCTGAACCGTCGAGCGAACACGCCATGTCCAGCCCCGGGCGACGCGGCCCCGATCGCCGCTCCCGCGGCGGCCACCGGCCGGCAAGACCCGGCGCGGGCGCCATCCGGGCACCAAATAATGTTGCAAATGACGTCTGATCGCTGATAGGCTTGCCCGATCAAGGCCAGATCCACTGGCCATCCGGGGAGTGTGGGCCGCATCGATCGTCGAAATCCCCGGTGAACGCGGGAGGCTGCCGTGATCGAAGCCTTGCGACTTCAGTTCGAATGGCGGGATGGATCGATCCACCTGAAATCCGCGCATCCGGTCGCCAAGCGCGCGCCGGCCGGCGACGTCGCCGAGCGCGTGACGCCGACGATCGGCATCGAGCTCGAACTGCGCGACGCGGAGCGCGCGATCTATCGTCGCCAGGTCGGGACGCTGTTTCCCGACTCCCATGAGGTGCAGACCGGCGATCCCGCGCGCCCCTTCGCGCGGCACCCGCGCTCGAAGCCCTACACGGTCGAAATCATCGTGCCGGCCATGCCCAAGGCCACCCGGCTCGTGGTCACCGAGCGGCGGACGGCGCGGCGCGGCAAGGCGGCGATGGCCGCGCACGACATCGTCCACGTCAACGAGGCCCTGAAGATCGGCGACGGCGACACGCCCAGGCAGGGGAGGCAATGACATGGGCGCTTCCAATGGGTCCGTCCTCGGCCTGACCAAGGTCTATGACGAAGGTCCGGCCGCCGAGCGCTGGAACCTGGTGCTGGTCGCCGAGGGCTATACCAGCGCGCAGATCCTGGATTTCCAGGCCTCGGTGCAGGATTTCGTCACCTACCTGTTCTCCCAGCCGCCCTTCAACGAACCGGCGGTCGCCTGCGCGATCAACATCTGGCGGCTCGATGTCGCCTCGGACGAATCGGGCGCCGACGATCCGATGTGCGGCGACGGCGCCGGCGCGGGCACGACGGCGGCCACCTATTTCGACGCGACCTACTGCGCCGACGGCGCCATCCGCCGGCTGCTCGCCGGCGATTCGACCCTGGCGCGGAACACCGTCGCGGCGGCCCTGCCGGAATACGATGCCATCATCGTGCTGGTGAATGGCAGTATCCGCGGCGGCGCGGGCGGCTCGGTCGCCTGGCTGTCCACATCGTCGGCCGACTGGCGCGAGGTCGCGGTGCACGAGCTGGGCCATGCCACCTTCGGCCTCGCCGACGAATACGACTACTACTCGACCGCCGACGAGGACGGGCACGACAATTACGCCGGCGGCGAACCCGGCGAGCCCAACGTCACCGCCCAGGCCGACCCGGCGATGGTGAAGTGGTCCGGGCTGGTCACCGCCGGCGCCGCCGTGCCGACCATGAGCAATGCCGATTGCGGCAACCCGAACAACGCGCCCAGCCCGGTGCCCGCCGGCACGGTCGGCACCTTCGAGGGCGCGCGGTATTTCCATTGCGACGCCTACCGGCCCGAATACAGCTGCATGATGCGCACGACGGGCAGCGGCTTCTGCGCCGTCTGCCGGCAGACGATCCGCAATTTCTACGCGGCCTTCGCGGCGCCGTCGCCCACCACGGGCGTCACGCTCGACACGCCGACGCTCGACTTCACCGACACGCCGGTGGGCTCGACCATGCTGCGCGCCGCCAGCTTCACGGTCGAGTCCTGCGTCCCCGTCACCTTCCAGGTCACCGCGGCGCCCGGCGCGCCGTTTGCGGTGCATGGCGCATCGCTCGTCACCTCGCTGCCGGCGGGCGGGCCGTTGCGCACGGCGCGGGTGTTCTTCTCCTATGGCTGCACCGTCGTCGGATCCTCCGCGGTGGACGCCGCGACGATCCGCTGCATCGAGACCGGGCAGGATTTCGCCGTCGCGCTGAACGGCAGCTGCGTGGCGCGGCCGACGGTGGCGGTGCAGTTGGTGCTCGACCGCTCGGGCAGCATGCTCGATGCGGTGCCGGGGATCGGCGACAAGGCGAACCTGCTGCGGTTCGCGGCGAATGTGCTGGTCGACCTGCTGTATCCCGACAGCGGCATCGGGCTGAACGCCTTCGACCAGGACCCGCATCCGCTGATGGACGTGCAGGTCGCCGGGCCGGCCGGCATCGGCGCCGGGCGGCTCGCGGCACGGGCGCAGATCGGCGCCTATGCGCCCAATCCCGCCGGCCTGACGGCGATCGGCGACGGCATCGAACTCGGCAAGGCGAAGCTCGATGCCGCCGGCTTCTACGATGCCAAGGCGATGATCGTGCTGACCGACGGCATCGAGACGGCCTCCAAGCGCGTTTCGGAAGTCGCGGCCGGCGTGATCGGCCAGCGCGTCTTCGGCATCGGCCTCGGCACCGCCGACGGCATCCAGCCGGCGACGCTCGACGCGCTCGCCAACAACACCGGCGGCTATCTGCTGATGACCGGGCCGGTCAGCGAGGAGACCGCGTTCCAACTCGCGAAATACTACCTGCAGATACTCGCTGGGGTGACCAACAACGACATCGTTCTCGACCCCGAGGGCGCCGTGCTGTTCGGCCAGGTCATCCGCATCCCCTTCGATGTCATCGGGGAGGATATCGAGATCACTGCCGTGGTCGTCACGCCCTTCCCGCGCGGCCTGCTGATGGCGCTCGAAGCGCCGAACGGCGACATCTTCGGCGAAGCGGATGCGGCCGCCGACCCCACCATCACCTACGCCTATGGCCAGGGCACCGTGCATCTGCGCGCCAGCCTGCCGATGGAAAAGGCGGGGCGGCCATCCCATGCCGGGCGGTGGAACCTGCTGATCGCGATGGACAAGCGCGGCCGCTACGTCGCCGGCGCGTCGCTGACCCACATGTCGAACGTGGCGGGCTTCGCCAACCCGGGCGGCGGGCTGCGCTATTCGGCCTCGGTCTTCGCCTATTCGAACGTGAAGCTGGTCGCGCGCTGCGAACAGGGCGGCATGGCGCCCGGCGCCGTCCTGACGGTGACGGCAACGCTGACGCTGTCGTCCCTGCCCATCGAAGGCACCGCCACCGTCACCGCCGAGATCACCCGGCCCGATGGCAGCATGACCACGGCGCCGATGGCGAAGGTCGGGCAGGGGCGCTGGCAATTGGCCCATGCCACCACCACGCAGGGGGTCTACCGCTTCCGGGTCATGGCGGTCGGGCGGACCATCCGCGGCCAGCGTTTCACGCGCGAACAGATCGTCACCGGCGCGGTGTGGCGCGGCGGCGATACGCCGGGCGACCCGGGTGGCGGCGATCCCGGCGGCGGGCCAGGGCACGGCCCGTTCGGCGAGTTGTTGTGTTGCCTGCTGCACAGCGGCGCCATCGGGCCGGAGGCGCTGAAGCGGCTGGAGGCGCTCGGGATCGACCCCAAGCGGTTTCTCGCCTGTCTCGGCAAGGCATGCCGCGACCGCAAGGGCTGAGTGCCGTTCCCCAGGCCCGGCAATCGCCCCCGCCAGGTGAAACGCCGGGGCCGATCGAGCAGGACCACCTCCCACAACGCGGGCCGCAGCCCCGGCTGATGCACGCGAAACCGCTTGCCGGGCGCAAGCTGCGGGGCGTCCAGGGGCTCGACCGCATCGACGGTGTCGGGGAAGTCCGGCCAGCGCGTCACGTCGCTCAGAAAACGCCAGAGCCGTTCGGGCGGTGCGTGGACGATATCCGTTTCGGTGTGGTTCAGCATCGGCGTCGCTCCGTTTCGTCGCAGTCCCGGCTACCTCCTCACCGTCGCCGCGATCGTCGCCAGCAATGCCCCGAACACCATCACCCGCGTGCGGGCGCGGCGGCGGTGCCATCAAGCCCGCTCGCGCGCCGCCCCCGTGGCGCGGCATCAGCACGACCGGCATCGGCGGTTCATGCCCGATGACCCGCTGCCGGGCGCCGGGTGCGGGCCGCAGCCGGGCCGAAGCGCCATCCGGCTCCCCGCCGTCGCACATGGATCGAAATTTCCCCTTGCACCGAATTTGTTAGTTAGATAATATGCCAATCAAATGCGAACCCACCCCTCAGAACTGGCCGAGAGCCTCGCCAGCCTGCGCCACGCCGCCACCGCGACCCAGGCCCCTGCCTGGCTCCCGGCGACGCTGCATGCCCTGATCCTGGCCTGTCTGGCCCGCCTGATCGGTCGCCTGGAAGACATGGTCCAGCTCTGGCGCGCCGGCCTGCTGCCGCCGCCGAACCACCCCGCCGCGCACCCCGCCGCACCCGGCACGTCGCGCGCCCCGCCCGCATCCGCGCGCCGCACCCCCCGCCGTTATCGCCGCCGCCGGCAAACCCGCGCCCCGCGCCAGCATTCCGTCGCACCCCCGTGCCGGCATGGCGTCATGCGCCCGCCCTCCGCGGCGGCCATCACCCCGTCGCGCGCCACCACCCCCTCGCCGGCCGGCATCGCATCGCCGCGCCTGTGCCACGCACGCGCCCCGCCGCCCGGTTTCTGTCGAAAACGCCGCCTTGCCGCAGGGCAAAGCCGTAGCCAGTTTGTTCCGCTTTCGAAACAATAACAGAAACCCCGCCTAGCGCGTCCCGGTGCTGCCGAACCCGCCCGCACCCCGCGCCGTGTCGTCCAGCGCCGCCACCTCCACCCAGCCCGCCCGCACCACCGGCGCCAGCACCGCCTGGGCAATCCGCATCCCGCGCTCCACCGTGAACGGCTCCGGCCCGGCATTCATCACGATCACCTGCAACTCGCCGCGGTAATCCGCAT